>JALHSY010000101.1 GCA_022865455.1 Candidatus Bathyarchaeota archaeon | reverse complement strand
GAACCGGCGACCTTTCGGTTATCAGCCGAACGCTCCAGCCAAGCTGAGCTACCGGCCCTCAGCGGCATCAACTAGTATAAATCATCAACCGTTTTTAAGGATTTTCGGAACGTTTTTAATTGCTTCTCAGCTACTCTTCTGATTGGGCCCGTAGCCTAGCACGGATTAAGGCGTCGGCCTTCGGAGCCGAAGACCAAGGGTTCAAATCCCTTCGGGCCCGCTAACGCTTTTCTTGAGACCTAGGTTGTGCCTGTCTAGCAGTAGTTTCATCTGTAGAGCATGAGAATGCGTTTAAAGGCTGTTCGCTGTGGGCCAGGCGGGTTTGGCACCTAAACGGATTCAAGTCAACTTGCGTACCCTTTGTTGCCAACGAACTGAAAGGATAAACCTTACTAGCTTGTGCAATTTTGAGATATGGATCTACGAGGAGGACTGCAAACCATAGACTGGCGCGAGCAATTAATGGTGAAGACGCTGCACCTCGTTCAGAGATTGCGCTTGTTCGAGTCACTGCCATTCAAGGCACCAACACGTCCATTTACTGATTGTTTCAAAGGTCTAGAGAAGGTTCAGGCTGTTAGACAAATCTTCGGCGAAAGAACAGAGGACGTGCTGCGCAATCTGAAGGTAGAGTTCACCTGGATTGGGGGGTACATGAGAGTCAGCAACGTAGACGGCCATCTTGTAATCAGTTCCTACTACATGAACAATGGCGATAAGGTTGACATATACCTCGACCTGATTCACGAACTAGTGCATGTGAGGCAGTTCATGGAAGGAAAAGAACTCTTTGACAGCGACTATAGTTACGCCGAGAGGCCTACTGAAATTCAAGCCTATCAACACGCGGTAGAAGAGGCGAGAAGATTGGGATTGAGCGATGAGAGAATCTGCAAGTACCTCAAGACGGAATGGATGAGCAATGAGAGTCTTAAACAACTCGCAAGAGTTCTGAAGGTTAGATGCCCACATTAGGTCAAGTCCGTGCTATCGTCCCTACACCTAAATGGGAGTAGACCGGGCGGGATTTGAACCCACGAAACCAACAACTGGGAGGTGTAGATTAGAGAAAGGCATGATGGACTTGAACCCTTTTGGGTATTGACCCCTAGAAGCTTGCACCTTTTTGGGAATGGAACTATGCAAACCTGAGGAAACAGATCACCGCCTGTATCTCAATTTCAAGCATATTCCGAACTTGCACCTTTCGCTTGCCAACATCAATTGTCAAAAAGTTATCGAAGTCTGAGAACACGTGCTGTTTTATTCGTTGTTGCTGATTTTTCATCTATAGCACGCGTATTCTTTTGGGTGAAACAAGTTAAAGCGATATCTTCTTAGACAAGTTAAACAAAACGCACAAGTAAAAAATTTATCCGTTGAGAGATTTTATATTCTTGTTTCATTGAACAAACCCTTCTCAAGTATGAACCAGAGAGTCGGGTAAGCGTAAATGCAGAAAAGTTACAGCAGAACTGAAGGGACTCGTTTCAACATTTTCAACAATCTCCACTGCTCCATGCGGGAACCAAGTTAATGAGACATTGAGTTACTTTACTTTGGTTGTTTGCTTTCTTCCATAAATCGTCTAATCTAATCTCTCCTTGTTCCGTAAATTCAATATCTTTAGAATAACGTATTGTCAATCCGTCTATCCACACTAACCCATGCGTCAGACCGTTCCTTAACTCCCAATCAATTTTATCCTTCATCTTCTTGCCCTTACTTCCACAAATGCTAAATGAGAATACCTTCCGGAAATTACTCTATTGAAAGCTTCTACAGAGTGTTGATGTCGCGTCCCGAAGAGTATCGTATGATGAAAATTCTCTACCTCAATGCTTATTTCAAATCATGGGCGCCTTTGTCAATGGATGCGTCAGCCATTTCAGGACCTCTTGACGGAGGCAGGTTCATGAAGGCAAGGTTAAAGGCATGAAGGAAGTGGGTGTTTTTGAACCCTTCCTTTGCAAGATTGCCACAATCCCATCCCTTTCAAAACCTCTAAACGGTCCTCTCACAGAGGCTTTTCACTTCTCTTTTTGCGAGGCTTATGCAGTATGAAAGTGTGGCCTCGAACATCGATTAGGGTGGATTCTGTTTGTTGAGCTGTTTTTAACGCGATTTCTTTGGCGCTCTCATCCTTAAGCGCGCTTTTCAATATTCGGACTTTCACTATTTTCCTTTTCTCCAACTGCCTAGAAATCTCATTCATCGTCTGCAGCGACGCCCCCTCCTTACCAACCCATATTATTGGCTTCTCTAAGCTTAGCTCACGTTTCATTCGATTTTTCGCCTTGGACGATATCATGTTTCCTCCAGTTCCTTCATTCACTTTTTTCGCCAAATCTCAATTCACTCGATAAATGTAAGAGAAATACACCTTTAAGCTTTAACCATCTCCTTTCCGATCACAACTCTCGCCGCGAGCGCTATAGTCTTTGTCATCGTAGAGCTTATCTAAGCCGCACCAGTGTCCAAACTTGTGGGTCATTATGTTTTGGGCGTCCATTTTTCGAGCTTCGCCAGAAAGACTCCACTTAAAGAGGGTGCTCAGCCCTGTGTCTGTTTCAAGGATTTGCGAACCACTATACCAAATGTACGTGACCGCTATAACAGCGCGCGCATATCTATGCCTTAAACAATGCCCCATCGAATATTTCAAGCCGTTAGGCCGAACTCCCATTCAGGAAAAACTTCCAATCACGCGAGGAAAAAGAATACTGGATTGAATAAACTCAAGTGTTCTTCATAAGATTGCGTGGGTATCCACTAACATGTTTCACCTTTCCTGCGCGCTCATCACTTTAGCTAAATATTAATCTGCGTAGTTTAAGATTAGTAGTAAAAATGTGTAGACGAAAATTTGGAGGAAAAGCCATGACAAAGAAGTTGTTTTGGGAGAATCAATATCAAGTCGAGTTCGACGCAACCATAACTAAGAATATTGGAAACAGTGTTGTCCTAGATGCTACAGGTTTTTATCCGCAAGGCGGAGGCCAGGTTGGGGACACAGGATACCTTAATGGAATCAGGGTGGTTGACACACAACCGGCCGAAGAAACAGACATCGCTCACATTCTTGAAATGAAGCCGTTTTTCAGTGTTGGGGCTTTAGTTCATGGGAAAATAGATTGGGAAAGAAGGTATAAGATAATGAGGCTGCACTCTGGGGCTCACATAGTCTATTTTCTCATGCAAGAGGTTTTTGGAGAAGATTGCAAACCAGCCTCTTCAGGTCTTTTGGACGAAGAGAAGGAGAGGTCAGATTATCTCTTCGAAGAGAAGTTAGACGAGGAAAAACTCAAGTTGGTTGAAGAGATTGCCAATCAAATCATAAAAAAAGGCTATGAGATCAAAACATGGAGTGAGAACGGCAAAAGATATTGGAAAATGGAGCTCTTTCCCGCAATGAAATGTGGAGGGACCCATGTTAAAGATTCGAGTGAAATCGGGGAGATTAAAGTAAAAAAAGGAAAGAAACCCGGAAAGGGAAAGGAAAGAATAGAAATTAGCCTATTACCATAAGTTTGAGCGTGACCGCATCTTCCTGACGTTTTGTATGTAGCACGCATGCGTGTTCCGAAAATGGTTAAAAATGGTTTTTATTGGCCTTTTGTGATTTGGAGACAGTTTTGGGCTTCGCATTTTGTCCTCATATTCTTGCAGTATCCGCCCTTCTCGAACCTGCACAGATGCTTTAGCTTCTGGAAGGTTAGGCTGACAATGGTCGTGTGCGGCTCTGTGAGCGCCAAAGCGACACTTTGTTTGGTCTCGGGAGGCGAGGAGTACGTGAAACTTGGTCTTCCAGGACCATTCTTGAGCGTCTTAGCTTTCAGGATCATGCCTTGACGTTCCAAGCTGGCCAGGTGCAGCCTCAACGTGTTACGGGAGAAATTAACTTCACTCAAAACCTGCTGGAAACCCCTAGGCTTTCCATCCTTCAACACGGCCAAGATACGCCTATCAAACAAGTCCATATCAAGCCTGAATAGACAAAAGAAGAATAAATACCATTTTACACCAATTTGGGAACAAGCATGCGCGCTATCGTCCCTACACCTAAATGGGAGTGGACCGGGCGGGATTTGAACCCGCGACTTCCGCATTGCGAATGCGGCGTTCATACCAAGCTGAACTACCGGCCCTGTGTTTCGGAAGAGAGGATGAATTAGGAATAAAGAGCTTACGGTTTCATTTTCTCTAGGAATGTGCTTCAGGCTCGACTGGAGAACACGCGTTACTGGCTTTGCCCCTGATTATGGACGATGCCCTGAGTTTCATGTTGCCAATCAGCTTTGGCGAAAGCGAAGAAGAAAGCGAGAAAGAAGAGACTGCCACTGCACTTGTGGTGGCCAGATTATTGCTTTCTGGTCGTCGCGTCTGCGCCTTCTTAGTGTAATGCACCTTTGAACAGCAACATTGTCTGTTATCTACGCCTGACTGAGTTGTATGCCAGAGGTCCAGTGGCTGTTGAACGCTTGGCAAGACCTTAAGTATTCGGGCTATCAATGTCTATTTCTGGTTTCTATGGCCAAGTTGAAGGTTTACCTTCACAGCCTCGAGTTTCCAACAGTTGGATTCGTCGACAAGGAAGGAGCGATGCACGCTTGCGCTCAGGCTCAGAAGACGGCATTTGAAAGGTTAGGAAGCCTTTCAGGTCTTTTTGGAAACAGGTACTTGAATGACGAGGAGAGGGAGGTTTTGATGCGCGTTGAGGATTTCTGCAAGAGCAATGGTTTAGAGCTTGAAGTTATCGACGTTGGTCCAATGAATCTCCCGTCAAGGCTCAGGTTCAGAATGAAAGGGCTGAAGACTCCTAGCGTTTGCTGTGGGGAAAGAGTTCTTCAGGGCGTTCCTACTGAAGAGAGTATGGGACGGCTTTTGAAACCAGCCTGAACTGCAAGGTCAAGTCCGAAGGTTGGCTAGCTGCCACTGGAAGGTTCTTGAATGGGTTTCTGTTTCAGGGAACGAGCAGCATCACAGTCATCCATTTCGACTGCTGTCCAAAACATAAAGGAGCTATTTGGAAATAGCTACGTGGATTTTCCTGTCATCTAGTTGGCATTCGTGCCACTCTGCTTCAGCATCTTCGCGGCTGCTGTGCAGGCTGACTTTCTTGGTGCGGACAAGTTCCTGCATTTCTTCTAAGTAGGGCTTCAGGAGTACAATGCTTTCGTCGTCGAGATCTGCGATGTGTATGGCGTTTAGGATGTCGGTCGGCATGTAGCCCAGTTCCTTCCTCAGGGCTTGGACTCTGCGAGCTAGGTCTCGCATCAGACCTTCGCCGAGAAGTCCCTCGTCGCGTTGAACGTTCAAGAAGACTTGTATGTCGCTTTCTGACGCTGAGGCCCATCCCTCTTGAGAGGCGTATTCTGGAGTTTCCTGCAAGTAGTCGGCGGTTTTGACGTTTGCCAGCTCAAGAAACAGCTCCTCAACGTTCTTCAAGGCCGTGCAGATTCCTTTCGGAGCGACGACAATCATCTTGTTCAGGGGCCAGCGCCTTTTCAGCTTGGCGGATTGTCTGGCTGAATAGACGAGTGAGACTGACTTAAACAGGGTTTGGAAGTCTTCCTCTACAGTCTGGTTTCGCATCTTCTTATCAGGTTTCGGCCAGTTCTCGAGGTTTACGGTTTCTGGGAGTGTCTGGTCGAGTCTTCGGTAGACTTTCTGGTACAGTGCCTCGCTCATGTGCGGCGTTATCGGGTTGAACAGAAGTGTTGCTGTTTTCAAAACCTGCCAAAGCGTTGCGTACACTGCCAGTCTTCTGTTCAGAGTTTCTGGGTCGTCTGTCCACAGTTCCTTGCGGACCATGGGCACGTAAAGTCTGCTCAGGGTTTCTATGACGAAGTCTTCCAGTGCTGCGAGGGCAAAGTTGAATTCGCATGTTTCCAGCTTAGCAGTGTATTCTTCAGTGGTGGATTGAAGTTTTGACAGCAGCCAGAGGTCGGGTGGCTTGAGCTGTTTTTCTTTTCTTGCCCATTCAAGTGTGTGCTCCTGTGAGTTGAAGTTGTCGTACTCGGAGTTCTGCATGAAGAACCTGCTGAGATGATAGAATGTAGAGAGCACTTGGTACGAGCGACGACCGAGTTCCTGGGAGTCGAAGTTGTTGGCGTCTATAGGTGAACATTTTCTGAGCATGTAGAATCTGCAGATGTCTGCGCTGTATTTTTCGAGTATTTTGCCTGCTTCCAGCACGTTTCCGAGGCTTTTGCTCATTTTTCTGCCTTTTGCGTCTTGGGTTAGACCTTGGAACAAAAAGGCCCTGTAGGGCGATTCTGCTTTCCCAGTCAGTATGACGTGTTCCAGCAAGAGCGAGTTGGCCCATCCTCTTGTCTGGTCCATTGCTTCTGTCAAGTAGTCAACGGGCACGTACTTTCTGAATTCTTCGTCGGTGAATCTGGCGTAAGGCGAGGCCCCACTGTTGTGCCAAGTGTCCAGCACGAAGTCTTCTCTCCGCATCGTTCCTCCGCATTTTTCACATTTGAGCGTGACTCGGTCAACCCAAGGCTTGTGCAGTTCGAAATGTCCCTGTGGCTTCTGTAGGGCTTTCTCAAGTAGTTCTTTCTTGGTTGCCACTACGGTTTTTGCTTTGCATTTTTCGCATTTCCACACGGGCAGTGGTGTTCCCCAGACGCGTTCTCTTGATATGCACCATGGTTTGCCTTCTTTCAGGAAGGATATGAATCGGTTTTTGGGGCTTTCGTAGAAGTAGCTTACCTTTTCCGCGGCTTCGAGCACTTTTTTGTTTATCTTGTCTGTTCTGAGGAAGTATTCTTTTCTTGCAAGCCAGACCAGCTTGTGGTGTGAGCGCCAGCAGGTTGGATATTCATGTTTCGCGGTTTTGACGTCGACGAGTAGTCCTCTCTTGCGGAGTTCTTCAACGACCATGTTGTCTGCGTCTCTTGCGAACACGCCTTTGAAGGCTCCTGCATCGTCTGTGAATTTGACTTCGTCGTCAAAGGGTGCGAAGATTGGGACGCCCCTTTTCTGGGCGGCGAAGAAGTCTTCTTCTCCGTTTCCAGGCGACTGGTGCACTACTCCTGTGGCTGTGTTTACGTCTACGAAGTCTTCAAGGACGACCTTGTGCACGAGTGGGTGTTTCTCTTCGAGTTCTGCCTGTTTCGGGACTAGGTCTTTGAAGGGGAAGTCATATCTTGTGCCGTCGAGGCTTTTTCCCGTGACGGTTTCGGCTATTTCGTATTTTTGTATGCCGAGTTCCTGCATGACGGGTTCGACGCGTTGTTTGGCGAGTATCCATTTTTCTTTGCTGACTTTGACTTTGGCGTATTCTGCTTCTGGATGTACTGCGAGCATGGTGTCTGTGATGAGTGTGAAGGGCATGGTTGTCCATACGAGGAAGTATTCGTCTTGTTTGGCGGTGAGTTTGAATTTGAAGTATAGGCTTGGGTCTTCCACGATTTTGTATGAGTCTTCGTAGCCTACTTCGGCGCTGCTCAGGCTTGTTTGGCAGCCGGGGCAGTATGCGACTACGTAGTGTCCTTCTTCGAGCAGGCCTTGTTCCCATGCGCGTTTGAGGTATTGCCATTCTCTTTCTATGTATTCGTCCTTGTAGGTCCAGTAGGCTTTGTCGTGGTCGATGAAGATGCCGAGTTTATTGTCGGCTTCCACCCACGCCTTGTGGTATTTCATTATGGCTTTTTTGCATTCTTCTATGAATCGTTCTTCGCCTACTCTTTCGAGGAGTTCCCGTTTGTTTTTCACGCCTAGCTGTTTTTCGACTTCAAGCTCCACTGGCAGTCCTTGGCAGTCCCATCCTGCCCAGAAAGGTATGTAGTAGCCTTGCATGGTTTTCCATCTGTAGCGTAGGTCTTTCATCACTCGGCCTCGGGTGTGGCCGACGTGTGGTATGCCGTTGAGTGTCGGCGGTCCTTCCACGAAGCCCAGAACGCCTGTGTTGTTTTTCTCTTTGAACTGGGCTAGTTTTCGTTGTGTTTGGTTTTGCTGCCAGAATTGGCGTGTTTCTTTTTCAAGTTCAAGGGGGCGATAATCTGGTGTGAGGGTTGTTTGAGAATTAGGCTTGAATTTGGCGGTCACCTTGCATCACATTGCACCCGCAAATACATCAACATAGCCTAAGCACCATATAACCTTTTTGAATCAACAATATTGCCGTCTGCCTTGGAAGAAGCTTGCTCGCAGCTGCCTACCCCCTATCCGCATTGGACTTCTGATGGGCGCGAATGCCTGTATTTGTTGTTGCAGCGATTTGTCACAGCTGTATTTTTCTTCCGTCAAAATCGCGTTTGGAAACGCCAAACTCGCTCCTCACTTCGATCAGTTGTTCTTTCGTGAATATCGTGCCATCCGTGCACACGCGGTACTTGCTTATGACGCAGCTTCCGCACAAGCCTATGGCACACCGCATTAGGCGTTCGAGACTAACCTCCAAGCGCGTTCCATGTTTCTCTGCAAGCTCAAAAACCTTCGCAATCATCAGTTCAGGTCCACAAGCATAAATCATGTCAGGCTTTTCCTTTTCCAGTATCTTTTCCAGCGGGTCTGTGCACATACCAGTGATGCCGCAACTACCATCCTCTGTTGAGGCCACGACATGCTTCTTCCCCTTGCCAGGAATTTTCTTGAAATCGTCCATGAACAGCAATTCACTCTTTGTCTTTGCGCCTAAGACGAAAATCATCCTAGGTGCTTGCGATGCTAACTTCTTGGCTAAAAACAGAAGCGGCGCGATACCAGTGCCACCGCCGATCATCAATGTTCTGCCATTCACCATGGTGAAGGTGTTACCAAAAGGTCCCCGCACGCCAATAACGTCACCAGCCTCCATCTTATGTAATGCCTCCGTTGCCTCGCCAACTTTCTTGACAGCAACCGAAACATCGCCCCCTTTCTTTACATCTAGAATGCTCAGTGGGATTTCATCGACGCCAGGAATCCAAAACATCAAAAACTGGCCAGGCTTAGCCGTTGCGCATTCCCTATCCTTGAACGTGAAAGTCTTCACAGTGGGGCTTTCGGTTTTGACACTCAGGATACTCGTAGTTCTTAGCTTGTTAGCTGCGATGCGACAAGCCGACAATCTCGTTTACACTCCTGAGGCCTTTCCTCTTCAAATAAGCATCCACGCCTTTAGCAACAGATCTGAACACGTTTGGGCCTTTCAACGCGATGGCCGTGCCAATCTGCACTGCTGAAGCTCCAGCAAGGAAAAACTCCACCGCATCACGCCAGCCTGTGACGCCGCCACAGCCTAGTATCGGCACCTTAACGCGCTCGTGAATATCATAAACGCATCGGAGGGCTATCGGCTTCACCGCGGGACCCGACAGTCCGCCTCTCTTGTTACTTAGAATAGGCATCGCAGTTTCCACATCTATTGCCATGGCTCTAACCGTGTTTATCGCCGTGATCCCGTCTGCCCCAGCCTTAACCGCTGCCTCAGCAATCTCTGCCAAATCAGTGACGTTTGGCGACAACTTGACAAAAACAGGCCTATCCACAACCGCCTTAACCTTCCTCACAACTTCAGCCAAAACCTCAGGCTTCTGCCCAATCTCCGAACCCGTTTCCTTCACGTGCGGACACGAAACGTTCAACTCCATAGCATCGGCACCCGCGCCCACGGCCTTTTTTGCAACAGTTGCGTACTCCTCAGCCGAGAAACCGTAGACGCTCACAATCAGCGGAATACCCAGCCTCTTCATTTCATGAATCTCGCCCACAAACTCATCTATGCCAGGGTTCGGGAGCCCCAAAGCGTTGATTAAGCCGAAATCTGCCTGAACAACTGTTGGATTCGCGTAACCCTTCCGCGGCTTCAAACCCACAGACTTCGTGACAACCGCACCTGCTCCGCCTGCAACAATGCTGCTTAACGTTTCAGCGGAATAGCCCAGAATCCCGGAAGCCAGCATCGTCGGATTGTCAAGCCTTAAATTGCCCAGACTTACCTTCAGACGATCTGTTCTCAAATGCCTTTCCACCGCCAACACTTTCAGTAAGGGTTGTAGCTCTGCCAAAATAAGGTTTGTTTATTATGGATGAAACATGGATTAAATGTGGGTGCTGAATACGCCTTTTTCAAGGCAGTTTATGTCTTGGCTGGTTCTGTCTTCTTCATGTAGGTCCAGATTGCCAGTACAATGCCGATCACGCCTATGACGCCGACCAGGCCGTAGAAGTACCATTTGTTGCTTTCATCACCGTACATGTTGTATGTTGGACCGCCGAAATGCTGCACAACACCGAGTATCAATGCGATTATGACCAGCAATATGCCGCCGTAAAGCATCATCTTGTTCAAATTTTCACCTCGCCTCCTTCGGGACTTTTCATAAATAGGACAGTAACTTGTTGCTTAGACTATTTAATACCTTCCATGGCAAGAGTCCAAAAAAAGATGCGGAAAAAGGCAAAGGTGCGGGAAACACCCATTTTTTCCATCAACTTGTGGAAGCATCAAAGACAGTAAAACATGACTTTTGGCTGGCAGGGTTCGGTGCGATATCTTATTAAACACAAACCCTGGGATTAGTAACTGCTGAGGGCCATAACATGAAAGCAACAATAATCGAAAGTCCATTCGGCATACTGGCGTTCAACGAGGAAAACCAGATAGCAGAAAAAGTGCTCTTTCCCAAGAATCCTCAAGCAGCAGCCAGTGTCCTCGTGAAAATTGAAGCAGGGAAAATGGCGGGTGAAGTCGCCGACTTGGTCAACCTGCTTCGAAAGAGAGGTTATGACACTTTCACCTTTGAAAATTCGAGTCTCGCCAAGGAAGTTGAACAGAGACTAAACGTCAACGTGGAAACCTCGAAGCCTTCGAAAGCCGGCGAGACTCTTCGCTCCGATCTTGAACGATTCGCTGTTGAAACCGGCTTTGTCAGAAGCCCAGAAGAGCTGAGCCAGTGGACCCACAGCATCACAATGGAAATCACCAAGATAAAAGTCAAAGGCGCCGTGGAAAAAAGAGACTTGGTCATCGCCCAAGCCATCCTGACCTTGGACGACTTGGATAGGACCATAAACCTGCTCATGAGTCACGTGAGAGAATGGTACGGGATACACTTTCCAGAACTCGATCGCATTCTTGACAAACACGAAACCTACGTTCGCCTCGTAGTAGACTTGGGAAGCCGAAACAACTTCACTGTTGGAAACCTGGAACAAGAAGACATCCCGAAAGACAAGGTCGAACAAATCGCGAAGCTAGCCCAGTCATCCATGGGGGCGGACCTAGTGGAAACCGACCTCACCGAAATCCAAGCTCTTTGCAAGAGCGTAAACAACCTGTACCAGCTGAGGCAGGCATTTGAGAATTATATGGACACGTCGATGGAGGAAGTGGCGCCGAACATGAAATGTCTCGTGGGCTCTCTCCTTGGGGCAAGGCTAATCGCCATCGCTGGAGGACTGTCAAACTTGGCCCGAAAACCCGCGAGCACCATCCAAGTGCTAGGAGCAGAAAAAGCCCTGTTCCGCTCACTCAAGACGGGAACAAGACCGCCGAAGCACGGAATAATCTTCCAGCACACGCTTCTGCATGACGCGAAAAGGTGGCAAAGAGGAAAAATTGCCCGAGCGTTGGCCGGAAAACTGGCCATAGCCGCGAGGTCTGACGCTTACGGAGGAAGATACATAGGCAAGGACCTGAAGGCCAACGTTGAAAGAAGAATCAAGGAGATTGAGGAGAAATACAGCGAGCCGCCGCCGATTCCAGAGAGGAGACCCAACAAGAGGGAGAAAGGGAGAAAGTTCAGGCGTGAAGGCAGACGTTAGGCCACACCCCCACTTTCCAGCAATATACCAAGTTATACTTGAAGACGGCTCATCGAGACTGGCAACAAAGAATCTGGTGCCTGGAAGAAATGTTTACGGTGAAAGACTCATACGCAATGAAGGTGTCGAGTACCGTGTTTGGGATGCCTTCAGAAGCAAACTGGCTGCAGCCATTCTGAAAAAACTGTCAACCGTGCCCATAAAGCCAAATCACCAAGTTCTGTACCTCGGCGCAGCCTCAGGAACCACCGCAAGCCACGTTTCAGACATAGTCGGAGAAAAAGGCCACGTTTACTGCGTGGAATTCTCGTCGCGGTCGATAAGGGAGCTCGTCAGCAACGTCTGCACCTATAGGTTCAACATGTCGCCCGTACTCGAAGACGCACGGTTTCCAGAGAAGTATGCCATGTTCATCAAGGGAAAGGTTGACGACGTCTACTGCGACGTAGCACAGCCAGAGCAGGCCAAAATCCTAGCAGACAACGCCGACATGTTTCTCAAAGAGGGTGGGTGGGTGATGCTGGCTGTGAAAGCCCAAAGCATCGACGTGACGATGGAACCTACCGAAGTGTACAGGCGCGAAGCCAAGGTTCTGAAAGCCCGAGGATTCAGCATTGAAGAGGTCGTTCACCTAGAACCTTACGACAAAGCTCACGCCATGATAGTGGCTCAAATGCGAAGTCTGCAGTCTAGAAGGTAGGTATAGTTTATATCTGGCAACGGGCTCGCTGTTCTACGTGACAATCTGATGCCTTACAGCGAGAGGGAGAAAATCGCGGGCGCGGACGCGGTGCTCAAGGAAGCTGGCTTCACTGTTTCTGATGTGTGTTGCTCCCGACCGAGCTGCTTCGACTTTGCAGCAAGGAAAAACAGCACCGTGATTTTCATAAAACTCCAAACAGACATCGGCAACCTCTCACCGAGCGACTGTCGAGAACTGCGAGTCATATCCGAATCTGTTTCAGCCACCTCGCTGCTGATCGGGAAGAAAACACGGGAGAAACCGCTTGAAGACGACACCGTCTACACAAGATATGACATTGTGGCCATCACTCCGAGAACGTTCGAAAACGTCGCAATCCACAAGACAGAACCGCTGATTCAAGCAGGTCCAGGAGGCTACTACGTTGAGGTCGACGGTGAAGCACTCAAGCAGAGAAGGCAGGAGCTAGGCTTGTCAATAGGCGAAATGGCCGAAATGGTCGGGCTATCTCGAAGAACCCTCTACGGGTATGAACGAGGAATGGCCAAAGCCTCAGTCACAGCAGCGTACAATCTGATAGCGACACTAGGAATTCCTGTCGCTAAGTCCTTGAACATCTTTGAAAAAACCAGGTCTCAGCACAAGTGTTTCCTGACAAAGGCAAGAGCAATGCTTACCAGAAACAGACTTCTCCAGAAAGCCTTTAGGAGACTTTCCCGCTGGAACATCGTCACAGTGAGAAGGGCACCCTTCGACTTTGTCGTAAGTGTGCCTGAAGAAAAAATGAGAATCATCGGCGGCATTGCAGGCAAGAACGAGCGCGAGCTAAGCAAGAGAATTAGCGAGATTCTGAGTATCAGTAGGGTCGTCCAAGCCCACCCGGTCCTGATAACGGAGGGGCAGAAACTGTCAAACAACGAGATCTCTTGCATTTACGGCGAAGAACTGGACAGAATCAGGAACCCTGGAGATCTGATCGCAGGCGTCAGGTAAGTTTCGTCTGGCGGGAACTCTTTTCGTCAGCAACTTTCTTGGCGGGCTTCCATGATCTTCTGACAAAATCCGGGTATTCTCTAAACTTGTCTAAGCATTCTTGGAGAAAACTGATGGTTCTCGTGTCTGATGGGTAACCGCTGCCGAAGTCTCCGTAAACGTCTGCCAGTTTCGCTATTTCGCTGTCTCTTTCCACCTTCGCGATTATGGAGGCTGCTGAAACTATCGGGTAGGTTCTGTCGGCCTTGTGTTCAGAAACAATCTCCACTTCGAACGGCAGGCACTCCAAGATATGCTGCTTGTACCGTTCTTCCAAGATGTCTGAAGCGTCAACATAGGCAGTGTCTGGCCTGAGCGCTTCTATGACCTTCGCCATGGTCTGAGCTTCCAGCCTATTCAGCTTGTGCAGTTTTCTGCCTGACTCAACAACCACGTCTATTTCTCTCGGTGACAGCTTCGCTATGCTAATCTTTTCGGTAGCCCTTCTGATCTCAGCGGCAAGTGTTTCGCGCCTGTGTGGGGACAGCAGCTTTGAGTCTCTCACGCCCATTTGAACGAGTTTGGGCAAGTCTGCTTCTTTCATTAAGACTCCCGCGATGACCAGTGGACCAATCACGCAACCGCGTCCAGCATCGTCTACTCCGGCAACCAGCATGCAAAACTCCCTTGCACAGAAAGCTATCTTTGCTCCGAAGTTATAACCCTTTATCGCCGCTCACTGTTCGCAAGAAACTCGACCGCCTTCCTGACAACAACTTCATGCAG
>JALHSY010000100.1 GCA_022865455.1 Candidatus Bathyarchaeota archaeon | reverse complement strand
GTCATCCACTCGGGCATTCACTACCCGAAAGGTTCTCTCAAAGCCAAACTGTGCGTGAAAGGAAACACCATACTCTACGAGTTATGCGAGAAGCACCGAATACCATACAAGAAACTGGGAAAACTCACCGCAGCCATCACAGAAGAAGAAATAGACGAGCTGGAAAAACTGATGCAGCAAGGACAAGGCAACGGAGTCGAAGGCCTAAAATTCCTAAAAAGAGGAGAAGTCAGAAAGCTGGAGCCCAATGTCGAAGTTGAAAAAGCCCTCCTTTCGCCCTCAACCGGCATAATCGAACCCGACGAATTGATGAACCACTTCTACGCCCAAGCCCGCAAAAACAACGCAGTGCTAGCCACAGAAACGGAGGTCACAGGCCTCAAGAAGACAGACGGCGGATACGGAGTCAGCGGAACCAGCGTCGGCGAAAAATTCACCATCACAGCCAAAACAGTAGTAAACTGCGCAGGACTCTACTCCGACAAGATTGCCGCAATGGTCGGACTGGACATAGACAAGCTTGGCTACAGGCTGCATCCGTGCAAAGGAGACTACTTCAGACTCACAGGAAAGCCACCCGTCAAAATGCTCGTCTATCCCCTTCCGAAAGGAGCCGGCTTAGGGATTCACCTCACCCCAGACCTAGGTGGATCAATCAGGCTTGGACCAAACTCCTACTACGTTGACAAAATCGACTACCAAGTAGAATCCAACGAAAAAGAGTTCCGCGAAGACGTCGAAAGCTACCTCCCACTCATTCGCGAACGCCAAATACAAATCGACTCAGCAGGCATAAGACCCAAACTGCAAGGACCAAAAGACCCGTTCCGAGACTTCGTCATAAAACACGAAGCCGACAAAGACCTGTTCGGACTTATAAACCTCATCGGCATAGAATCACCCGGCCTGACCGCCGCGCCAGCGATAGCCGAGTTTGTGTCAGGAATGATCGAAAACGAAATCAAGAGATAACCACATACTCGTAGTAAACAGGATGTGAACACAAATTGACCGAAAATGTTGAACGCGTTCCAGCAGACACGCTGAGATCCTTCTGCATCGAAGCACTGGAGAAGCTGAATGTGCCACGTGAAGACGCGCAGATAGTTGCCAACGTCCTCGTAGAAGCTGACCTGCGAGGCATAGACTCCCACGGAGTAGCGCGCATGAGCCGCTATGTAACAGGAATTCAACAGGGAATGATGAAACCAAGAGCAAACCCAAAAGTCGTGCACGAAACCCCATGCACAGCTACCATCGACGGAGACGCCGGATTGGGACAGCCCGTCTCTCACAAAGCTATGAAGCTTGCTATAGCCAAGGCACGTGAACATCATTTGGGATTTGTTGCCGTTAGAAACTCGAACCACTTCGGCATCGCCGGCTACTACGCCATGATGGCCTTGGCTGAAGACATGATAGGCATCTGCACAACGAACACCGAAGTCATTGTAGTGCCGACCTTTGCCCGAAACGCGATGCTGGGCACAAACCCAATAGCCATCACCGTCCCCACAGGCAACGAACGGCCTTTCGTGTTAGACATGTCAACCAGCACCGTAACACGCGGAAAAATTGAAGTCTATGCGCGACTTGAAAAGCCAATCCCAACCAACTGGGCCACAGACGAGAAAGGCGTTGCTACCGACAACCCAGCGCGAGTTCTCCAAAACATCGCCAGCCGAAGCGGAGGAGGCTTGCTTCCTTTGGGAGGCGCGTTGGAAGAG
>JALHSY010000002.1 GCA_022865455.1 Candidatus Bathyarchaeota archaeon | reverse complement strand
TCCTTTCTCGGCGTTTTCTTCTATGTCTTCAAGGGGGTACACGTGCCATTTTTCTTTCAGCTTGTCTATCGGAACCTTGTAGCCAGTTATCAAAACCAGAATCTTCTTTCCCAGAGACTCGTTCTTGTGGTCTCCTTCAAAGAGTCTATTTCCCGTTCTTAGACGCCAAAATATGTTGTACAGAAAAATGATGACTGCGGTGAAGGCTGCCAGCAAGACGGCGTTGCTGAAGATGGTTACTGGAAAAAAGATCTGCGAGATTGGCGAAGTTTCCAGATGTGGAAGTTTTGGTAAGTTAGCCGGGGCGAATGGTATGGCAAGTGCCAGGCACATTAGAGCTTTTGAGTCTGCGCCGCCGAAACCTCCTGAATAGAAGAGCACTACTGCAAAGACGGTGGTTAATCCGAAGGATATGCCGTAGAAGGGCAGTTGCGAAAAGTCATAGACATAAAGCTCGTAGAAAGTGAGTGCGAACGCGACTGGTGCGAACAATGCCCAAACCTTGTTGCTTACTTCTCGAGTCTTGTAGTCGCTCCAGGAAGCATAAAACAGGAAGGCCAGTGTTGTTATCGTCCTAGCCCATTCAAGTATTGCTTGCTGCACGGTGTACACCAAAGTTGGAGATTGGTTTGTCTTTGTTGATATTTAATGGTTGAGCTAGGCCGTTGCAGAATATGTAGAATTCGGCTTGATTGTGACAAAAGTGGGTAGATAAGTAAGCCATTTGCTATTGTGATGGGGCTTGTTCTGGCCATTCTAGGGTTTGTCCTGCTGAGGACACGACTTTGAAATAGTATGTTACGCCACCTGTCCAGTTATAGTTTATCGTGATTCTTTGGGTTGAGCTTGCTCTGAGCGCTGCGGGAAGTGTTGGGGTTGTCGTTTGGTTTTGCAGGGTTGTAGATGAAGGTCCAGTGTAGAAAAGAATTATCTGAGTGTCTGAGGTTCCCGAATTTCCTATGTCTATGTCTATGGTGCCGCCTTGTACAAAGCTCACGTTTGACTTGAACAATCTTACCCCTGCCTGTTGGCCTGCACCTGTCATGTAGGTCATTATCCAAGCGTAAGTCACGACTATTGCTGCAACCGCGATAACTATCAGAAGCAGAGTAGCGAGTATTGGCGATATGGCCTTTCTGGATTTCAGCACGTTTCTCCTCAAATCTCTTCACCTATGCCTAGGAAATCTTCAGATTGCATATTTAACTTGTATGAACACAAAATCCACATTCAAATAAGTGCGTGGAAAAAAATGGGTGCAGTTTATGTTTCGGCAGTTACCTTAATTGTTGGTGGATATTCGGCAAGTATCCACAAGCCACCATTATTACTGTTTTGATATATCGGGGTCGTGCCGTCAAAGGTTACCACCGCGCCATACCAAATTACGTCCAGAGCGTAATTGAATTGAGCTGGATACGAAGAAGTTACGGGTAGGAATTCAATGGTTCTTGCATTAGTATCCGTTTTGAGAGCCCCTGTGGTGTGTCCTGCAATGCTGTCAAAGCGATAAAGCATTTGGTTTGCGCTGGTCGTGAACATTATTCCCGCGCCTTTTGTTCCACCTGTCCCCCAAACGAACTGGCTCCAGTGATGTGCCCATTTTCCGTCTGAGAAGTTATAGTACAAATATGATCCAGAGGCGTTTGCTACAACTGGATAACCGCTTAGTGTCCCGTTTTCAGTCTGCAACTGATTAATGGATAATGAAGTTCCAAGTCGGATTGGACAAAAATCTGAAATTGTTCTGTTTAGGGACCCTGCGTCGAGAAACATGAATCTTAACTGATATGTGTAATAGGTAACGTTAGCTGGGAGAGTTAAAACTATATGGGCATAAACGTTTGGGCAGTTAGGAATCTGGTAACTAGTGCTGTCTCCCCACTCAACCTCATGATGCACAACTAGCCTTACAATACCACTCGCAACTGCATAAGTTGGTTCAGAGTTCCCCCATCTAGCAACTTTGGTGTTTATTCGCATGAGCGTTGCATTAGATGTTGTGGTTGAGCCGTTCTTAATATCTACCCTAAAACCATCACTGAAATTTAGTTGCATAGTTAGTTTTCCATTGCTCAACGTTCTTTGAGTAGTGTTAACCGTGAGATAATTGTTGACTATCGAATAGGAGGTTTGGTTTGCGGTATCGTGCCCATCCCACCAGATTGTAACTTTGGAAACCTGAGAGTTTGCCAAGAAAACTAACATCGTTCGACTGCTGAACACGCTGGCGTTACTTGTTAAGCCTTGTGGGACTCTGTAGTCGGAGGCCCAGTCTTCAATCTGGAACGGCACTTCACTATTCACGGTACCGATTGTTTGATTCACACGGATTGCTTTTGTGGCCATTGGCGGAACTGGTTTTGTCTGCGTCAACTGCAAGTTTTGACCAAGACAGCGCATAGTGCCGTTCTGCAACAACTCGATAACAGTGTTTTCGTTTGGAATTGTAGAATAGTTCCCGTTCCAAGTTAGTGAATAAGTGTAATGGTTGAATGACGAAGCCATGACAACTATTCCTCGGGGGTCCTCCACTTGAAGCGCATAGGAACTCCCGTCGACTCCTGAAGGCAGATCGATTAAGTATGTGCCGTTCGCATATGATGTTAGATTTCCTGTTGGATTAGCCAATTCCCAGGTTGAATTTGCATAATCATAACGGTAAAACTTGAAGTTTCGTTTTCCGAGGTTAATTAATGACTCGTTCTCATCTTTAAGAGTGCTCAGAAGTGCTTGACTGCTAGAATTAGAGTTTGTGACCTGCACGTCCAATCTGCTTGAAGTGGAGTAAGTTATCCCAGAGATTCCTAGACCCGTCAAATCGTATTTTATGGCTATGGTCCCTTGGCTGTAACTTGCATTTGTAAACCAGTTTGTATTTAACACTAGAGTGGTCACATTAAACGAAGGCCCCCATTCCGGCCTTATGTCGCCTATGTTGTCCAAACCACTGCTAAGATAATTCCTCGCAAGCATTTGAGCGTATGACGTGTTGCCAGTAACTTCAAGGACTGAACCGTAATAACCCACTGTAAAGCCTAAAATCTGTTTCAGAGCCAAGTTGATTTCATCTATCGCGCTCAAAACTTGGGGTTGATCTTGAAGTGGGCTGTAACGTATTGCAGAGTAGGTTGTTATGACTGCAGCTATGAGAACCACCGCGACGAGCAAAGCGGCGATGATTGAAAACTGGCCCTTGTTATTCACTTTTAGACGCCTCCCATCAATCCCAGTTGCAGAACAACAAGTCTGGAAGTCCCATTAGCGGTATACTCAGAACGATAAAGCCTAGGCTGATAATAGGAGAGAATGCCTAGTGCCGTAAGCCTGATGTCTGGTGATCGCGTAAGCCCTAACGCTAGAAGGGAGCCTGTGACGTTTGTACTACCTCTGAAAATATGTCTGTACACTGCACCTGGGATATAATTGCTGTCAAATCGACTGAACATATCTAAACCTAGCGTAAGATTATAGCCATTACTACCTGTGCTCAAAATGGATGTGCTTAAAGCTCTTGTTGATGTATGACTAGAAGAAGGATAAATTCCGTAATAATTACAATAATAAATGATGTTTGGCAAAAGATTAACTTGGGTAGAATTACTTTTAGTAATTCCCCCATCATTATATGCAAATGGTTGGTTATTATCCAAGCCTTGCAGGAAGGCGTTGATTCCGCCCTGATACACTTTTTGCATCCCGTAAATGCCATAAGTGTTGTTTTGATTGGCGAAAACTACCGTATTACTAACATAATACAAAGGGTAGCCTACGATGCTGGCCCATGTCCAATTGTAATATCTGGTTTTGTTGCCCAAGGTGTAACAATATCTGGTATAAGGATAGCTAACACCTGAGGCGTATCCTTCAGCCTGAAGAGCATAACCTTGACAATAAATCTGTGGTATAGGTACGCTTTCACCGAAAGTGTTTATGATTACAGCGTTTGTTACACTTTCATAAGGTGAATTTGAGATTTTAGTACCATTCAACAGTTGTCCAAGCTGGGTAGTGTTTTGCACCATAATTGTGGCTGTAAAATAAGGTGATAGTAGTTTGTACAAGTCTTCTGCTAAACTCTGAGCAGTATAGCCTGTGATCCACCAGCCGTTTGCGTCGCTGCAGTTCAGTATGTACAGTGTTCCTCCGCCACCGTGCTCGCCGATCTTTTCAGGCGTCACGCTGAACGTTACGTTAGACGAAGCAAGGAGAGAAGACGCTGCGTCTGAACCGACGCCCAAGCTCTCCGCGTTGGAAATGGAATTTATAACCGTATAGAGTTGTGCCCCACCGTGAACTTCGTAAACAGTCAGATTGTAGACCATGTTCGGTGGCAAGCATGCGGAGAGCGCAATCTGAAGTTGCGCCCAAGCCGAGTCATCGTTTGCTTTGAACACCGTCGCGCTTAAGTCATAATCCCCGTCTAAGGTCTGAAGCGTTGTCAACGCCAGTCTTCGGAGGTTCAGCGGCGAAACCTGCCGCGGCGAGGGCAAAATAGCAAACAGGGAGGCTATTATGAAGGCTCCGGTGATTATGATGATCACGAGCAGTATTTCGATCGTTCGCATCATCTTAGCCGATCACCCCGTAGCCTTTCAGACTCCACAGTGACAGTCTTGCTTGGTAGGCGATGCTGTTCACTAAGACTTGACGGATGTCCGTGACGACCCATTCTTTGTCGAACGGATA
>JALHSY010000099.1 GCA_022865455.1 Candidatus Bathyarchaeota archaeon | reverse complement strand
GTGGAAGGTTGCGCCTAAGCTTGCTGCTGTGGCCTCCTCAAAGATTTTCTGGGCCACCTTGTGTAGCCAGACATTCTTCTCTTCATTCATGGATGATTACACTCTCTCTGTTGATATCGCTGTTCCCTGTTCCGTTTTGGCCGGTGTTTGGAATCAGCGCGGGCGTCAAGACTTCGGTCGATCTGCTGATGGTTTCTCTTGCATCGACTTTCTCGGCTTTCCCTCAAGGATTTGTTCCATTCCAACGAATTTTCCTTTCACCATCACACCCTTTGAGGTGATTTCGAATTTTCTGATTTCACTGTCGTGAGCTGAGCCTCTGGCTTTCAGGATAACGATGGATCGCCTCAAGGCGCTCTCTATTTCAACATGCCTTAAGGCGATAATGTTGTCTACAAGTATCGAGATTCCAGCCCCAGTTATAGGCATCACTGGCTTGGCAAGGGCAGTGAGAAGTGTTGTTGTCCCATGATCTTTCAGATGACTCACTAGACTTCTCATGTATCGAAGATACCTATCTTCAAGCATGACTCTTTCTAAGCTCCCGATTGAATCGATGACGAATCTTGCAGGCTTGTATTCCTTCAGGAGATCAAAGATTTTGTCAAGTTGCTGTTCAACATTGTAGGGTTCAGGAATATAGTTGACGAACTTTGTCAAGCCTTTGTCGACGAATTCGTTCATGTTCCAGCCGAAGCCCTCCGCATGTCTGATCAACTGCTGTGCTGGTTCTTCAAAAGAAATGTAAAGGCCCCTTCCGTTGCGTTTGGCTTCTTCTACGATGAAATGCAGAGCGACTGTGGTTTTTCCAGTACCAGACGCTCCCCCAACCAGTGTTGTAGAACTCTTGTAAACGCCATCGAAAAACATTCTGTCCAAGCCTTCTATTCCCGTACGTACCTTTTGCGAATAGATTCTCTTAACAGGCCGGATGTCGGGCAGAGGGCATGTCCTTATCCCATGTCCATCGATACCGTAGCCATGTTCCTCACTGTTAATTCTCGTACCCCTCAGTTTGAGAACTTGCAGTGTTCTAATTAGCCATCCTTTCTTGGTAACGGAGTTTAGAGCAACGACGCCATCCGCAACGAATTCCTCCTTTCCTCCACCTGAATATTCGGTGCCAAATGGTCTCTCGGAAATCAACAATGTTGTGACTCCGTTGAGAGGTACTATCTTTCCAAGAACTGTGTGAAGCACTATTCTGGCATCAATTCTTTCATAAAACGCTTGAACCAGCACTGAGAAGGAGTCTATCACGAGCCTCTTGGCCCCTAAGGAATCTACCTCTGCCAAAACGCGTGCAACGATGCTTTCAACACCCTTGTCTCTGACTGTTATCAGATCTAGGAACTTGAATTTCCTTTTTTGCTCGTATTTTCCAAAATCCATGCCCAGTCTCTTCATGTTCTTCATGAAAGTGTTCCGATTTTCGGCAAATGACACATAGACACCAGACTCGTTGAGCTTTGACATTCCGTGATACATGTATTGAGATGCAAAGATGGTTTTGCCGGAACCAGCAGTGCCCGCCAAAAGAATCATAGATCCCCGTGGAAATCCACCTTCAACAAAATCATCGAATCCTTCAATTCCAGTCGGAACTCTACCGTTCTTCACTTTCGAACTTGCTTCTATCTCAACCATTTGAGAAAGCTCGGACTTTTCCATTCCTTTTCACCTAACATCAGATGCAAAGACAACTGAGTAGTTCAGCCTTAGCAGCATATTATATATTAATACTTATGAAAACAAGATAACAATTACTATTACTCGAAATTCAGATTCCGAATACAAAACACGCCTCACTCCAAGCCAAAAACACAAAACAGACAAACAACTCTAGAGCATTGCTGAACGAACAGTTACTCAATCAGCACTTTTCTTTCCTTGTCAGTTTCGTCAGTTGCTCATTTGAGGGATTTCCGTTCATCATTATTTTGATCAAAGCGAGATTTCCGTGTGTTATCATGATCAAATTCCATCCAATCGCTAACATGTTCAGAAGTCTTCTTAGTCAGATGCCTTTTGATCATCTCCAGCAACTTCTGTATGTCGAAAGGTTTCAAAATATATCCATCAGCACCCTCGTTTACCGTCTTCATAGCATTCTCTAAGGTCGGAAAGCCCGTAATGATTATCTCAACCATATGGGGCTGCTTTTCCTTCAGCCTATGGAGAAGCCCAGTCCCCTCCATGTCAGGTAGCTTAATGTCAATCAAGGCTACGTCAAAACGCGATTTCTCAGAGGCTCTAATCGCCTGCTTGCCATTTTCCACAGTTTCAACTGAGTATCCCTCTTGGAGTAGGATTGAAGAAAGGGTCTTTCTCACCCCAGTGTCGTCGTCAACAACTAGGATGTTTCCATTCAATTACTTCACCTTCGCTTTCTCATTCACTGCAACCTTAGGTCTTGACATGGGCGAGATAAGTCTCTTATGAAGTAGAAATATGAGTTACCTATCTTGCTTATTCGGAAACAGAACCTGAAACCAGCTAAATCATCAAATAAACCCGGAAGAAGAGGCTATGCGGGGAAGTCTATTCCAGAAGGCTGATGTGTTGGTTGTTCCCAGCTTCTAGAGGCGGGGTAGCTTCAATTCGGGCTCTAATCGGCTTTGCCGCGATAGTTTTTTGGTATGTTCGGATTTGGAATCTGTATTAGCGATATGAATGATTAGAATTTGTGTTTCATAAGAGATTTATTTTGTCACTCTAATCCTTAGTGCTGTCTTTGACATGATGGTTGGGTGGTAGTGTCTAACAAGAGGTTTAATGAGGCCTTCTTGAGGGCGGTGGATTTCGCGTTTGATTCGCTTGGTAAATCATGTAAGCAGGCTTTGTATTTTCATTTGAAGAATTCTTTCAATGTTGGGCAGGAGGATGTTTCGGAGAAGGTTGAGGATTTTGACGATGCGTTAAGCCTGATTTTTAAGGATGGGGTTGTGTATTTGAAGAGGTTGATTTTGAAGAAGTTGTGTGAAGATTTGAGAGTGAAGTTTGAGGAACGTTATGTTAATGATTTTGTTAGGGCTGTTTCAAAATTGAAGGGTATGGTTTCTGAGGATGAGTCCTTGGTGACTGTGGTTTCGGATTTCATTGACGAACGCGCATTGGTTAAGAAGAGAAGAGGAGGTGAGAGAGTTGGTTCGGAGAGCTAGCGTACTTGTGGTTGACGATGATGCAGCGATAAGAAGAACGCTTTCTAGGATTCTGGAGAAAGAGGGCTATTTGGTTGAGGCTGTGGAGAGCGGCGGAAAAGCAGTTGAAGTGTCCGCTGAGAGATTTTTCAATGTGGCTTTGATTGACATTCGACTGCCTGACATGGAGGGGACAGAGCTTCTTGAGAAGTTGAAGAGGACTGAGCCTAAAATGGTGAAGATCATTGTCACGGGGTATCCGTCTTTGAAGAATGCGGTTGAGGCTGTGAACAAGGGTGCCGATGGATACGTTTTGAAGCCTTTTGATGCCGGCGAGTTGCTTGCGATGATTGAGGAGCACTTGAAGAGACAGAGGGAAACGATGAAGTACAGTGACGAGAAGGTTGCGGAATACATTGAAACGCGGGTGAGGGAGGTTGAACTTGAAAAGCAGAAGCACAGAGTCCACTAGTGCTTTCCCTGTTTATTTGCCGTTTTGGCTTAGGCTCCTGAGAATATGTAGGAGAGGAAAGATTGGATGTTGTTTTTTGCGGCGCAAATGTTTGTGAGAAGTTTTTCGCCTTGGTTTGTCAGTTTATACACTCTTTTTCCGTTGTTCACGTGTCCTTGTATGAGGTTTTGTCTTTCTAGCGAGTATAGGAGTGAGTAGACTGTGCCGGCGCTTGGGAGCATGTGGAATTTTTGGTGGAGGTGTTTGATTACGTCGTATCCGTTCAGGGGGTGGTTGTTTTTCAAGTGTTTGAGGATTATTATGTCCATGAAGTTTTGTATCATTCGACGGTTGAGAGAGTATGCTGTTTTGGATTCCAAGGCTAAAACCGCTTCGGAATCTATATATATGTTCTAGAATATAATGCTATGTCTCTGTATAGTTACAGTTACACATAACATGGAGGCATATCTTTGGCAAACATAAGAACTGTGATTTCAGGCGAAAAAGCTGCGATGTCCACTATCTCAACCGTTGCGTTGGGCGAAACAGATGTGCTGCGAAGAT
>JALHSY010000098.1 GCA_022865455.1 Candidatus Bathyarchaeota archaeon | reverse complement strand
TCCAGCGCTTTTTCCAAGAGGTCTGTCAGCCTGTCTCCTTTTCTGCTGTTGCAGTCTGACAATTTCCGCCATATCGATTCTTTGACTCCAAGCTCCACATTTCGGGCACTCTTTCTGTCCATCGACTAGCTTTTCTTGTTCGCAGTATGGATTAGGACAGTAATATTCGTCAGACTTACTCATCTTCCTTCCACCTGTTTAGAACTCAGAAAATCAGAAACTTAAACGTTTCCTGAAATCGTGAAGTCTGACAATTGAACAATGATAATGGTTGAACAACGATATCACAACAGAGAGACCTGAGAGAATCAAGAGGCTTGAGAGAGATAGGCTTCGTTGAGCTCGAAAAGCTCTTAGTTCAACATTAAGTTAACAATGTTTAAATGCTGCGATGTACTCGTTTGCAGAGTTCTCTGGTGAGTCATGTTGCTCAAGATGAGACCTTTCGATAAAGGAATTGATGAAGAAATCTACGTAAGAATCTTCAACGCAGCATTTTTGGACTATGACGACATTAGAAGCGTAACTCTTCAAGAAGTGAAGACTCTCGAAGACGCACCGAGTTACAACCTCGATGGACTTCTGATAGCTGAATGGAATGGCAAGACAGCTGGAATGGTGCAAGCACTTGTTGACAAGTTCAGAGAGGAGAAGAAAGGCTTCATTCAATCGCTCGCGGTCTTGCCAGAATTCAGACACAAAGGAATAGCCAAGAAGCTTGTTTCAGAAGCGATTTCAAGTCTGAAAGGGAGAGGAATGAAAATTGTTGGTGCTTGGGCACAGATTGACAGGTCGGCTTGTGTGCATATATACGAAAGTTTCGGTTTTAGGTGTGTTCGAACCTCGAGCCTGATGAAAGGAAGTCTAACTGAAATCCCAAACGTAGAAGTGAACAACGGAGTAAGCCTTAGAGAGGCACAATTTGAAGACGGCCAGGATATTGCTTTGATTAACAAGCTTGACAATGAATCTTTCAAAGAGCATTTTAATCATAGGCCTGTAACAGTTGAAGAAACGAAGTATATGCTGTTGGAGATGCCATGGTGGAAGCATCAAAAGGCTTGGTTTGCAGTTCTTGAAAAGCAGCCATTAGGCTATGTCGTAGCCGGGATTGATGCGGGATTAAACAAAGAAAAAAGCGTCAAGTATGGCTGGGTTCTGGATATTGGTGTTCTGAAACCTCAAAGGAGACGAAAGATAGGTTCGACTCTGATACGTAGAGCAATGCAGTATTTGAAGTCCCAAGGAATGGAGAATGCATTGCTTTACGTGGATGATCAGAATCCTACACGTGCAATAAAGCTCTATGAGAAAGTTGGCTTCAGAGTCTATCACAAGAGCGCTGTTTATGAGCTTCAGCTCAGCTGAACTCTGTCTAAGCAGGTTTCAAAGAACTAAGAGGCTTAAAGAGAGATAGGCTCCGTTGAGCTCGTAGAGCTCGTCAAGAATGGATATGGCACAATGATTGAGGCTACTTCTTTAAGTGTTTCTCCTTGTGCTTTCTTCTTTTCTCTTCTCTTTCCTTTTTAGTCATCGGTTTCTTCTTAGCACTTCCCATACTCAACACAATCACCACACTAAAATAGTCAGAGTAGGGAATTAAGTTTTTGCACACACAGAGGACTGGGAGGTCTGAAAGAGTTAGGCTCGTGTGCACCCAGTGCACGTTGCTCGAATTTTTCTTTGAATTTTCTCTTATGTAGAGTATTACCATAAGAATTTTTCAAAAGATAGATGTCTGGGGGAATTAGTTCAAGTTCTAGTAGCAGACTCAAATATGCGTGTGCGTTCTAAGCAGATATGGCTCATAGCAAGAGAGGTCAAGTGCTTTGTTCTCATGGTGGAAGAAGAAGCTAAGAGTGGATTTAGGCGAGCTGGAAGATGAGAGAGAATCCTTGTCTAGTTTCTTGCGTACGACGCTTAAAGTGGAGGTCACTTCTGATGGCAATAACGTGTCGGTAGATTCCGAAAAATTGTCCCCACAAGAACTGAAGAGATTGGTAAGCAAATTCATTTACCATCGACGTTTAAACAACGAATATTGGGTTGCGCTCGAAGGTGGCGCCGTTAAAATCAAAAAGTTTAAGGGCGAAAAGGAAAGTGAAAAACGAAAGAAGAAAGTGACTCCACGCTCAACGATTAAACATGGCTGGTAACAAGCGCGCACAAGGCTAGAAAACTTTGAACTCCCTATGTTTTCGTTTGCATCCCTTTGAGTTCGTCTACCCGCGCTTTCACAATTTGGATAACCTCGCTCCTAAGCTTCTCTCCATGATTTTCTTTTCCTATCCTACTTATCCTTCTAGAAAGCTCTGAATCACCTATGACGTCTCTCAACCATTTCTCAAAGTCCTGACGTGGAAAATGAAAGTTGATTGAGCGAATATCTATTGTGCGCAACTTTTCAGCAAAGTCAGTTAGGTTTGTTGCGACCTTCCCAGTAGCATCTCCCGGAGCTCTGAAGAAATGAAACCCTTCGTGGCTAGGAACAGTTCTCAAAATCTTGGAAACAGCAGTCATGTCTAAAACTACTTTCTTATCCTGAGGTTTTTTCATCATGTCAAATCAACTCTAGCAAGATACTCAATCAAACACAATTAGAGACTTTGCGCTTCCTATACACCAGACTTATAACATTGTAAGTGTCCTCGCATCCCTTCGGGTGCAAACGCAAATGACTCAAAAGGGCAATGTTGTGTTGTATTTGGATAAAGAACTAGTTGAAAAGTCGAGAGAATCAGGGTTCAATCTTTCAAAGACGTTTGAAAATCACTTAAAAGACCTAATAAATAGGTTCTCAACAGTCAATTCAGTGAATAACTTCAATTCAACAGACAAAAACAGTAGTTGGTGGGCCGGACCGGGCTTGAACCGGCGACCTTCTGCACGTCAAGCACCTGGAATCCCAACAGAAGAACTGCTGACAAAGTTTAGAGAATTCTTGAAAGTTGATTTGAGACGATCAGAAAAGACTGCTTACGAGCATACTTACTATATTCGCAAGTTTCTGAATGAGCTGCTGAAACCAGTAGAGTCTGCGGATGTTGAGGATGTTCGAGACTACCTGAAGAACCTGAAGATTAGTTCAGCTCAATACAAGAATATTCTAATGGCACTGAAGGTTTTCTTCAGAGACTTTCTGAAAATGCCTGAAGTTGTTTCAAGCTTCAGGTTTCCTCATCAAGTCTTTAAGCCGAAACAGATAGTCAGTAAGGAGCAACTCAAACAATTCTATGAAAATCTTGAAACACCCAAAGAGAAAGCACTGTTTATGCTTTATGCAACGACAGGATTGAGAAGAGACGAGATTCTCTCGCTCAAACCTGAAGACATCGACTTTAACAAGCGCATGATAACACCGAGCAATCATGAAGGCGAGACAAAGAAGTCATGGATTAGCTTCTACAATGAGGAAGCTGAGCACACCTTGAAAGAGTACTTGGCAACCAAGAAGTCTTCGAGAAGTGACAGGCTGTTTCCTAACCAAAGACAGGAAGTAATCGAGTTATGGAGAACTGCTAGAACCAAGACAGGCATGAGCATCACTCCACAGAAGCTGAGACAATGGTTCTGCTCAGAAATGCTCAGACTAGGCTTATCCGAGACATATGTTGACGCCTTCTGTGGAAGAGTGCCAAAATCGGTGTTGGCAAGGCATTACACTGATTACAACCCGGAGAAGTTGAGAGAGATCTACAGAAAAGCGGGACTAGAACTGCTTAGCTAGCTTCGCTGGTTTTTGTAAGAGCTATTTCGTTTGCTAGGTATTTCTGGTTGCTCATCTTCTTGATCTTCAGGTATTTCTCTGAGCCTTTTTCGGTCTCTTTCTCGTGGATGTTGATTTCTCCTTCGAATAACCCTAGAATTGCATGCAGTTCCTCCGATGGATGTATCTGCGGATCTATCACTGCTAGCGTGGTGAATCCTGTAG
>JALHSY010000097.1 GCA_022865455.1 Candidatus Bathyarchaeota archaeon | reverse complement strand
TCCGTTTCAGGTTTGGGTACTTGTCGTAGCCCAAAACCTGCATTCTGAAAACCTTGGCTATCTCAGCGACTCGGCAGCCTATGACACCCGTTCCAATCACGCCCAAAGTCTTTCCCGCCAACTCTCTACCAGCGAATGGTCCCCAATCGAAGTCACCATTCCTGACGTGCTTGTCAGCCAACGGCAATTTTCTGGTCGCTGCCAGCAACAAGGCAAAAGTGTGTTCAGCAACTGCTTCCGTGGCGTAGCCGGGAACGTGTGTGACGACGATTCCCCTTTCCTTGGCTGTTTCAAGGTCGACGTAGTGGCAGGTGGTGGCCCATATTGATATCATCTTGACTTTTTTGACAGAATCAATGATGTTTCTGGTCAGGTCGCTCCAGCCGACTATTACGATGTCAGCATCCTTTATCCTTTCTTTCAGTTCGTCAGGCGTCTTGGGCGGGTTTTGAAAGACTTGTAGGTCGCCGAGCGCCTGCAATTTCTTGATGTGCTCCTCTTCTAAGTGGACGTGGTCTACGACTACTATCTTCATTTTCATCATTTCTAGAATGTGGACAGTTACTCTTAAGAATTCTTTTGGGCTTTGAGCAAAAATGTTATTACCGATATGAAGAGATATCTTGTTGAGAAGGGTCAGTCTTTGAGTTTGTTTGGCTACGACGTTTTAGGGCTTATCGGTTTGGTAGTCCTTGGGCTGATAATCGTCTTCATTATTCGCCTAGTCTTGATTCTCATACCAGCCATTATTGTTGCTGTCGTAGTTTGGTTTTTCACGGGGAGCATGTGGTGGGCTGGAATAGCGTTTTTGGTCATTGCAGCGTTGTCCGTGTTGAAGAAGCTGTGATGAAATGCGGTTTGTTTTGAAAAATGGCTTGAAAGCTTGTTTTTTTGATTAGACTGCCCTTAGATTTGCGGCTCGTCTTTTCGTAAGGCTTTTATATCTGATGGATTTTGGATAAGAGTAATCGAAACGTGAGATTAGGGTGCTTGAATGGAGCCCAGTAAGAAGCCGTTGAATGTGTTGATCAAACAGTTGAACGTCGACATTGCGGTCATGCTGAAGAATGGCTGCGAGTATAAGGGTAAGATGATTAAGTGTGACGGGCACATGAATTTGCTTTTGGAAGGAGCGACTGAAAGCAGGGACGACCAGCTGGTGACTAACTACGGGAATGTTTTGCTGCGCGGAAACAATGTGCTATACATCATGTTGGATGTAACCAAGTAGTTGTCTCGCTCTCTCCAGTAACATAGGCTAGAACTTCTTTAGGCTCAACCTTCAGCATGTGTTTGCGTTCGAAAAACCGTGCTACGTTTCTCACGTCTCTCGTCAGCAGCTCTTGGGCGTTTGGGTGTTCCCTTGTGACGCATTGTGGCCAGTCGATGATGAGGACGTGCATGTCTGGTTTCAGAATGATGTTGTATTCGCTCAGGTCTGCGTGGATGACGCCTGCTTGCAGGTAGGCTTTCCTCACGTTGCTGAATATCTCCTTCAAAACCTTCTCTGGTTTCTGGATTTCCTTGTATTCCGCGAGTTCTGCTCCGTCTATCATTCCCATGACGACGACGTGGCGGGTCTGGCTTATCGGCTCCGGCACAGCTACCTTATGTAGATACACTAGTTTGAGGGCATGGAATTCTTTTTCCGCGGCGAGTCGCGATTGGTAGAGCCAGCTTGCGCTGCGTTCGTTCGTGTAGTCTCTTTTGCGCCTGGTTTGGCGGAAGCTTATTCTGCCAAGTCTGTGGAACTTTATGGCTATGCGCTCGCCTTTCGGGTTTAATGCGTCGAAGACGTCTGCTTCCTTGCCCACTCCTAGGGATTTTCCAAAGGCTTCCAGCACTCCTGCCTTGACGAGGGCGTTGATTGCTAGGCAGTCGTATCCTGAATAGTTCAAAGTGTAGCCGACGTAGGCTTCTGTAATCCGGTAGATGAGTCCCAGCTTGCTCAGGCGGCTCAGCCTGAAGTCTGTATCTCTGGCTAAGTCAAGTTTGCTGAACCTGGCAATCTGTTCTTTTGACACGAATTCGTGCTGGCTCATGGCGGTTTCTATGACCTGAAGCACTCTGAAGTCTTCGATTTGCAGGGTTCGAAAGACTTTGACCGCAACATCAGCCGACGACATAACAAGATTAAGTGTTCGTTTCTTGCTAAAAAGCTTCGTCAAAATCAGACTGTGACAATCTTGGCTGCCTTGATTGACTCCTCGACCATCTTTTCCAAGTGAAGCTTCTCCTCGGCTTTCTTCACAGTCTCCAGTTTTGCTGCGGTGGCTGGTTGGTTTGGTGCAGCCGTGCAGCCTTTGGCTTTGCGGATTGAGATTTCGTAGGTTCCGATTTTCTTAGCGAGGGCTTCTGTTTCGGTCTTGTCGAATCCTAGCAGTGGGCGGTGCACTGGGTAGTTTCTTGCTGCTTCGTTTAGGGCTCTCAAGTTAGTCAGCGTTTGGCTTGCTTGCTCGCCGATTGCCTCACCTGTCAGTATGCCTTCTGCATTTTCTTTTTCTGCTATTCGTTCTGCTATGCGGTACATCATGCGTTTACAGAGGAGACAGGTCAATTTTCTAGGGGCCTCTTCCATGAACGTTTCCAAGTTTTTGCCGTGCGGTATGACATAGACTCTTCTAGGATAGCCGATTGACCATTCGAAAAGCTTCTTGGCTTGGTCCAAAGCCTTGGCCGTTGTTTTCTCGTCGGTTAGCGGGGCATTGTCGAGGTAGACTGGGAGGATAGTGCACCCACGTTTCATTGCCATCCAACAAGCCACGGGCGAGTCGATTCCGCCGCTTAGCAGGCAGACGACATTTGGTTGCGAGCTGACTGGAAAGCCGCCCGGGCCTTGCAAGGTTTCCGAGTAGACGTAGGCTTCAGCGTCTCGGATTTCAATGTTTATTGTGTGCTGCGGTTTTGTGAGGTCCACTTTCAGTTTTCGGTGCTTCAGTTTCGTCAGGATCTGCTTTCCGACTTCTTTGCAGATGTCCACGCTTGAATAGGCATGGGTTCCGACTCGGTGGCAGCGTACTGCAAACGTGCTTTCGTTTTTGGTTGTGGCTCTTGTGAGGTCTAGGGCTGTTTTGGTGATTTCTTTTTTCTCTGAGGTTGTCTGCTTGGCCGGGGAGACCGATGATATGCCGGACACTCGGGTCAGCTTCTCGGCTGCTTCCAGTGCGTTTCCAGTTTTTACGTAGATTCTTCCTCGTTTGTGTTCAATTGCTGCAGGAGTGAGGTTGTGATGTTTTAGGGCGTTTCTTATGTTTTTCAGAAGCAATTTTTCGTAGGTGCGCCTTGTCCATTCGCTTTTGATGCCTATTTCTCCGCCGAAACGAACGATTATCGAGTCGAATTCCGTGACCTAGCCCAGCTGTCTGAGTAGACTTACACAGGAAAGGAGGTAGCGGGCAGATTTAACAATTATGTCCCAAAGCTCTCGTGCTCTTCTACTCTGAGGGGTCTACCCCTCACTTGTATATGGACAGTGCTTAGCTTCTATCTCCCTATGCTATTTCATAGGGTTTACGAGAGTTTGCAACAGCTTGTTAGGGAATGATTTCATTCCATGTGAAGGTTCTACTATGTCGAACGGATAGGCTTTTTCCAACTCTTACGCTCTTGCTATGGGGCTTCTTCCTCTCCAAAATCTTCTGGGTCAACGATAGGGAAATCTGCCTCTTCTTCGATTTCGTTGCATCAAATGTGACGTATCGTGTTGTTAAGTTTATAAACTAAAGGGAGCTTTTGTTGGAAAACAGGGTTCCAGTTGGTCATTGACATTATACTTGCGGTATCAGCCTTTCTCGGTGGCGTCGCTCTTCTAGCGTATTCCAGCGATAAGGCGGTTAGGCACTCAGTAAGCATAGCTTCTGCATTGAGAATTTCGCCCCTAATGATAGGGCTCATAGTAGTGTCTTTGGGCACAGATTTGCCAGAAATCGTGAATTCGATAACTTCCTCAGCAATGGGTCACGGAGACATAAACGTGGGAGACTCATTCGGGTCAGTTCTGGTTCAAATAACTTTGGTTTTAGGACTTGTCGCCTTATTAGGAGGAACATTCAGGGTCAAGAGAAACGAGATAGCAGTCATCGGGTCATGTGAATTACTGGCACTCATTGCTGCAGTATCGATGGTTGAAAAAGGATACATTTCAAGAATGAATGCTATCTTCTTGGTGGCTAGCTTTCCACTTCTCATGTTAATCGTCAAGAACGTTGTGAAAAAGGAATATGCCATGGAGCAAGGCGACAAGGACCCCAAGTTGTTACGTCACTTTGTCATTGCAGTAATAGGTTATGTAGGTGTTGCGATAGGCGCCTACGTTGTGGTCAACTCTGTGGTTGCGCTTTCAGCAGAAGCACACATACCAGAGTATTTGATCAGCTTTTTTGTGGTCGCTATCGGAACATCCTTGCCAGAGCTGGCTGTTGACTTGACAGCCGTTCGAAGGAAGCAGTATGAAATAGCCATAGGGGATGCCATAGGAAGTTGCATTGTTGACGCTGGTCTTTCGATAGGAATAGGACCTTTGATCTTCCCAATAACCGTTTCTGCAAGACTTGCCGAAACTACGGGCTTGTATGCGTTGCTCGCTTCAATTGTTGTCTTGTTAACACTTGCCATAAGGCAAAAACTCGATAGGAAAGCTGGAGTATTCTTCATCATTCTCTATGGGCTTTCCTACTCAATACTCTTTGTTTGACTTGAGAGAGTCAAAAGGCTTAGTCGTGGAACATTATTTCCGTCCCAACAAAATTTTCGCATCATGAAGAATTTCCAATATTCTGACAGCTTCCCAATAACAAAACCCCGCACACATACTGTTTTTTGGGGTTGCTCTGGTCTATAACTAACTACTAAGAAACACTGCTAACTAACTACAATGAATGTAGTGTCTGCTCTTTTTCTCTTCCTTCATTGCTGGTGTGTGTTTGTTGTTCGTTTGGTTGTGTCACGTTGTTGTGTTATGGTTGAAGGAAGAGTTTTGAGGAGTAGACTCCACATGCGCGCGCTAAGTGCAGAAAGCAACCAAGACAAATCCTATTGTCGTCTTTCCTGAGCCAGTTACGTCTGCAACCTTGACCGCATTGTCAATCGTTGAGTCGCTGGCCTTGTCCAAGACCACTAGTGCTACGACAAGAATCAATATGTTGATGAGTAGCCCTTCAAACAAGGCCACCGTGCATTTGCTGACTAATTGCCTCATAAAGTTGTTTAAAGTTGTTTAAAGTTGTTTTCTCTGCGCAAAGCAGAAATCATGCGAACCTCCTAAACGTGCACATGGCCAAGCTTGACCTGATATTTCTCGGAACGGGCGGCGGAAGATTCGTGACTATGACCCAGAGGCGGCGCACCGCTGGAATCCGCATAATGGGCGAAGACCTTAATCTGCACCTGGACCCTGGGCCGGGGGCCCTCGTGCACTCAATCAATGAAGGACTGGACCCGCAGAGACTAATGCGGTCCTTGTCTCGCACAGTCACCCAGACCACTACACGGACGCTGAGGTCATGATTGAAGCCATGACGCATGGCATGACCAGAAAGCATGGCGTGCTGGCCGCTGCTAAGAGCGTTTTGGTCGGGAACGATCTGGTTGAGGCTTCAATCTCGAAGTATCATCAGCAAATGGTGGAGCAGAGAATCGAAGCGACGCCAGACGTCAGATTCAAGGTCGGCAACACTGAGATATCAGTCACAAAAGCGGGGCACACTGATCCTGACGCGGTTGGTTTCAGGTTTGAAACTGAGTTTGGAGCTTTCGCGTACACGAGCGATTCCGAGTATTTCGAAGACATAGCCAAGTATTATCAACATGTGAGGCTTCTGATATTGTGCGTGATGAGGCCTTCGGGAAGACCTTGGAAAGGCCACATGACCACAGACGACGCGATAAGGGTAATTGAAGAGACTCGTCCTGAATGGGCAATTCTTACACATTTGGGAATGAACATGATATTCCAAGGACCAGCGAAACAAGCTGAGCTTGTCGAGGAGAGAACGGGCGTTCCGACAGTCGCAGCCGTGGACGGCATGATTGTGGGCTTCGGAGAAACCGTGAGCTTTAAGATGGGCAAGGGAAAAGCTCAG
>JALHSY010000010.1 GCA_022865455.1 Candidatus Bathyarchaeota archaeon | reverse complement strand
ATTTTAGCTGTTAGTTTCGGGTTGAAAAGAAAACGGGCCAGAGAAGCGCGACTCCGTTTGTAGTGTGAGAGTGTTTTGGGGTCTGCCCGTCATAAGTTCCTCATCTGCATAAATCAGACTGGGACGGCTACATCATCCCCCAAGAACAGAAACTGAGAACATCCAAATAAGCTTTCCACGGCAACTAGGGCTTTATCTTCTTGTACAATGCCTTTATCGTGCCTGAAACGGCCAAGACATGTATTGCGACGGGTTTGTTTCCTATTCTCGTTATCGATGCCAGTGCCGTTCTAACCATTTCAACAGCCGTGTGCGTGGCGCGAACCACGAGGAAACGTCTTTCCGCGTCATAATCAATCATCTTCAGTCCCGTTTGACTCGCGCCATACTCGCCATAAAGCTTCCCCACCGCATTCCACACAGCGTCCATCAACTCGCTTGAGCTGATCGGTTCCTTGGAATCTATCTCTAAAGCCAAGTAACGGCGCTTAACACGTTTCAGCAATCTTTCCCTCTCCGCACGATTCGTATGCCTGGCGCCACAAACCTTGAACCGAGTTTTTCTAGGTTCCTCTTGACTATTGACATGGGATTCCTTGAAACTGCGTCTAAAGCAGCTGTTTGGCCAAGGTCGAATAGGTTTGCCAACGCGGCTTGCTCTAATGGTCTCCGCATGAGAAGCTCGCCTGAGGCCCCACTAGACATGACAATCGGAACGCCAGACTTCTTGGCTATCGCTGTTTCCCTTCTCAAACTTGACAGAAGCCTGATCCTTGACGGACCTTCAAGCGTAAGCAGTGGTTTCATGTCAATTTCAAGGCAAGCCAAACCGTTCGAAGCCAACTCGGCTTCGGCCAAGTCGAAGAATCTCCTGCGAAAATCAAACGGTGAAAAGTTCAACAGGTCCACGCGGCGGTCTTTTGCTGCTTGCCTCGCAACATCCTTGGACTCGCACGTGACAGCAACTATCTCGAATTCTCTTCTGAACCTTCTCAACGCCTTAAGCAGTTCTCCAGGTGTCTTAGGTTTCAAGTCCACGCGGGTTGCCAGATCCATCTTGGCTTCCTTGCAAACGTTCAGCAAACCCTTAACATTCGTTTCAGCGAAGCTCGGCGGAACAGTCATCGCAACCAGTCGATATCCGAGCTCCGAAGCCTTGTTCACCATGCGCAAGACTTGTTCAGCGTTTGCCAAGTCTGGGCACAGGTGCAAATCTGCATAAGTTCTTTTCATGGGAGCAACCCGAAACTTCTACAAATGTCTACGACTTCTTCAACCGTATGCTTCTTGAAGTGAATTCTAAGGTGGATCGGGTCTGTCTGGCAAAGCCTTAGTTCGCCTAGACAAGCAGACTGCTTGTCAAGCCTGAGGTACAGATTTCCCTTTTCCACATGCTGCCCAATTTCGCTGCTCAACGTTTCCTTATCCGAGATGGGTAGTCCCTGTGACAGCTTCTCAACAACTGCTTGAGCGACTTTTCGGTCTTTGATTTTTGTTTCCAGATGAACTATGGGGTTTCCGTGATGGCCAGTTAGGTTGGACTTTTTGAAAACGACCGTGTCAATCAATTCTGCAGGAATAAGGTTGCGCACTGCGGTCAGGACTTTGTCAACGTCTTCTGTGGCGTGTGCAAACACTCGTAGGTCAATGTAGGCTATTGGAATCTTAGAAGACAACCTTGAACCACTGCTTTTGATTAGTGCAAACTTAACTTTTAGATTTTCCCCTAGGCTCATCCTTTGGCGGCGGCTTTTTGCGCTCCAAGAGATTCTTAACGGCTTCAACATTTTCTTCATGGAAGGTTTTTCGCCTTGAATCCACAGGAATGGAGAGCTTCAATGCTTCTGTCAAGTTTGTTCCAGCCTTTTTCAGTTCCTCGCGGCTGAAGCCTTTTCCACGACGTTGCTTTCCGCTTGGGCTTTCGACTTTCGGCTTGACTTGTTTCATGGCAGCTATTTTTCTCTCTCCCATGCTTGTCTGCTTGGGCGGAACTTCTCGGCTCCGCGGCCTTTTCTTCTCAAGCTTCTGACTTTTTTGCCTGCGCTCGTCAGACTTCTGAAAACTCTTCTGTGATGCTGCTTTTGGCATATCCAGTTGATGTTTTTGTCAGCTTTTATCACTGGATGGCTCGGGTCAACCATTATTACTTCAAACCACTTTGACCTTCCGTCTTCGCCGACCCAGTAGGAATTCAGGACTTCAAGGTTTGGAAACTTTCTTGCTACCCTTTCCTCGCCGATTAGCTTCAGACTCTTTGCAGGCTTAAACTTTTTGACTCCCATGCGTTTCGGTCTTCTTCCAGACTTCGGCCTGACCTTCCTCAGTCCGCCTCTTCTGACGCGGACGCGAACCATTACGAAGCCTTGCTTCGCCTTGTAACCCAACTTTCTTGCTCTATCCAAGCGGGTGGGCTTTTCTATGCGGCTTATCACGGATTGCCTGCGCCACTTTACTAGTCTCTCTCGGGTCAGCTCGCCGACGAAGGACTTCTCAGGCTTCGCCCATGCTTCTGCGATGTATTTGTACGCCAATTCTTTCACCTTAATCGTTTGTTTACGGTTCAGCCTTTACGGCTACATCCCAGCGGACTCATCGTCCGCTAGTAGCTTTGAATCATAGCGCCGAGCAACGAAATAAACTTTTCCAGAACAACCGTGCAATTTCACTTGTTCGCAAGTTTTGCTTCGTTAATGAGGTAGTATCCGCTTTGACCTTTCCAAACCTTCTCAGCGCGAACGACCACTATCTTTTTCTTGAGAAACGGCGCGTCAAGCACCAGCGTTTCATATTCTCCTCCTTCGCCGACAGGCGAAACGCCATACTGCTTGTTAAGCTCCATCAATGCGTCAACAGTAGCCTCATCGATTTTCCTTCCAAGCCATTCCTGACCAAACCCGTACGCGTAAACCCCCGTCATAATAACTTCAAACTTGAGGTTCAAAATCTCCTTCAGAATGCCCAGCGGCTGTTCGTGCCAAAGCGGCGCCAGGCACTTCAAGTTTAGCTCTCTGCAGATTCCCTCTATTCTTGTCTTCTGGTATTCTGAGGCTATGGCTCCAGAAACAATGCCGTCCACATCCAGCCTTGCAACCAGACTTTTAAGGTCTTCAACCTCTTCCTCCTTAACACCAGATGTCTCTGCCTTCACAAGCGGGATTTCAGCAGCTTCCGCAAACAGGTCCACCAAGCGTATGTTAGGATAATGGAACATCCAACTGTCTTCCCTCAGGGGAATCATGGTTGCCAAGTAGGCCACTTCGTGACCCTCGTTCAGAACCCTGTGAAGGGCAAGGGCAGAGTCCTTTCCACCAGTTGCTAATACTGCGACGCGCATGACAATCCTGCTTCATACTTTGCTGTCTTCTCGTAGATGAACGAGTGAACAGCTCATTCTTTAACCTTGGATTTAGCCTCTTTGAACAAGGCTTCCACTTTCCCCTGCCATTTTGGAAAGCCTTCAGGGGTTTCAGGATAGCTCTTATAGTGAACCCTGACCTGCCTCATCATGTTGACTGTCAGCCGAAGCCTATTCAAGAAACGCATCTTCTTCAAGCCCCTAAAGACGCGTTTGACAGTGTCGGTCGTCTTCAAATGAAAATCCTCACCCAAGCCGGCTTTGAGAACGTCCTCCTCCGTCAACAAAGCATACTTCATCCCATAATCCAGTTCCTCATCTCGGCTCCCAATGAGTAACCTGCGGAAAACATCTAGCCCACCCTGTTTCGCGCCGTATGTTTCCATGTACCTGCAGTTGTAAGGCCACAGCAATTCCCGACTGGCCTCACCCTTTTCCAGCGCATCCACTATCGTCTTACCAGCCAGATACCCGCTCAGCATAGACGGACCTATGCCGCCGCCGTGAATCGGATTCACCAAACACGCAGCGTCGCCCAAGACTGCAACACCATTCCCAACCATGTTGTCCAAAGGCCGCCGTGTCGGATCGTACCAAGCACCACCGTCCAGAAGCAGAGAACCCTCGAAAAGCGGCTTGGCCAAAACGTGCTTGTAGAATTGGGTTTTAGGGTTTGGAAACTTGCCTCTCATGCAAACACCGAGACCAGTGTTGACTTTCGCCCCGTTCTTATGGAAGATCCAAGTGTACCCTCCTGGAGCCACTTTCTGGCTCAGGTAAATCTCGCAGTACTTGGTGTCTTCGCCCTCCTGCTTAAGCTGTCTTATTTCCCGATAACACGCTTCAACATCCTCATTGGCAACTTCGTTCTCTATTCCCATCCTTCTAGGAAGCTTGCGCCTGACTACCGCCATGAAGCCGCTTGCGTCCACCACGACCTTGCTTCTTAACTCCGCTGTTCTGCCAGTCTTGAGGTTCTTCGCTGAAACTCCGGTGACAAAACTTTTCTCAACTATGGGATCCAAACACTGTGTGGAATCAAAGAGAGTGGCGCCTCCGTCAACCGCTTTTTTCAGCAGCCACTGCCCGAAAAGACGCCTGTTCAACAAATAACCCACAAAGTCCTCATGCTCAATCGTGAACACTGTTTCCAAGTTGGGCGAGTAGATCTTGATGCCCTCGATTCTCTTTTCCAGCTCTCCCCCCTGCGGTTTCTCCAAACCTAAAGTCTTCAGGTGATGCTCTCCCAATGCGTCGCCGCAGATCTTCTCCCCGACTTCTTCTCTTCTCTTCCTCTCAAGTATGCTTACGCGCAGGCCTGCTTCGGCTGAGGTTTTGGCGGCGAGGCATCCGGCTGTTCCGGCGCCGATGACCAAGACATCGAATTTTTCCAAGTCTATACACTCTTCTCAGCGGTTTCTGCTCTTTAGATTCGCTTCTATGAACTCATAACTTTTGCTGAACGCCTTTAATACCTGCCTATGTCTATCCTGCTTAGAGGCCCTAAACATAGTTCAAATATGGATTACTGATTCATAATCGTTATTTACGTTCTTGGCTAACCAAGGAAAATCAAATGAAAAGGTGTGTATGAAAAGATGATGAAGAAAACAGCGATGAAGAAGGATATGATGTACACGATTGATTTGACAAGGATTGACGGCGACGGAGCTTTCCCATGTCCAAAATGCGGAACAATGATATCTCCAGACGACGAATCAGAGGAAGTCTACCAGATCGTTGAAACAAAAGTCAAAAACGACGAGCTCGCAGGGCTGATCCTGACCTGCCACAAGTGTGGAAGCACAATCAAGCTTGTAGGCTTTCTGTCGCAACCAGAAAACTAGACCTGAAGAGACTGTTCAAGCTACTTTTCCGCTTCGAGTCTCCTACTTATTGCGACAAAAACCAGCCACAAGACAGCGCCGTAAAAAACACCGTTGAAAACGGCGCCTAAATATCCCGAGTATCCGCTCATTACTTCTCCGATAATCGCATGAAGAAGATTCCCTGGAAACATTGGGTAAGGAACCAGCAGCGAGGCAACTGTAAACATTGAAAAGAAAACTAGTAGAATCAGTGCGCCTCTCACCTTGATCCTTCCGATGCAGGAGCTCAGCAGGTTTGTCTTCGCTGGTCTCCCGCCAAGTTATCCAGTATCGCAATATTTAATAAAGCTTCCCGTATAAGCGTTCAACACAAATACATATGAACAGCCCAATTTACCGAGCTAGAAGCCGAGAAGCTGCAACAAAAGGAAGAAATAGTAATACAAGAACGAGCAGAGCACAAAAACGACTATTAGACCAATCGCCCCAAGTTTCCTGCTCGTTGACAAACTTGAAACATCGTCCAACGGACCCGGATGCCTGTACATGGCAATAAAAAGCACAAAAATGGCCATGGACCAAAAGCCTTCAATAACCAATAAGAAAATCGAAAAGAAAGACAAAACCGTCCGCGCTTTATCACCAACAAGTGACCGCGACACGTGACCACCATCAAGCGTTGCCACTGGCAACAAGTTCAGCATCGTGACGAGCATGCCAACCCAACCTGCAAACGCCACTGGGTGCAGCGTTACGTAAGCATAAGGCATGCCTGGCGGAGGTTGTGGAACTGCAACAATCGCTTGGGCAAGCAAACCGAACAGTAAAGGAAGCTGAAATGAAGGCAGCAGTTCGCTACTGAATGTAACGGGTGAAAACAGAAGGCCAATAGCAGTCGCCACTATAGACAGCACAAAGCTTAACACAGGCCCACTTGCTCCAATGTCAAAGAGTGAGTCCCTGTTCGGAGGAAAAGATTTCTGCATTATTACCGCCCCAAAAGTCCCAAAACCGAGAAGGCCGAAGACTGAAGGTGGACCGGGGATGAAATAAGGAGGCGTTGCCTCCACGCCTTGCCTGTTTGCAGCTATCTTGTGGCCTAGTTCATGCAAGCCCAAAATCGTCATTATGGCCACTGTGAACGCGGCGCCTCCGATAAACGGGTTGACCAAATCCTCGGAGAGAAGATATCCATTGACGAAGGTTGTTGCTATTGTGGCGAAAAACAGGATCCAGTTTATCATGACGTTGCTTGGCTTGACGGGAGGCTTCGGAATCACCCTTAGAACTATTCTTCCGTCTATCCTTCTTAGGGCCGCTATCAGATTGATCGAGTTCAAGCTTTTGAGTAATTTGAGAAACGGTTGTTTGGTTTCCTGCGGTTGCTTCAGATGGTAAGTTGGAACGCCGTTTTCCATTAATGATTCTTCTATTTGGAACTCTGCGGCAACTAAGGTAGTTATTTTCTCAAAATCGGACTGTTGGAACACAAATGGCTCTTCTTTTCCGTTGGGAGTCTCGGTCATAGCGCCTTTTCCCTAATTTTTGATCGTACTAAAGCGTTTGCGAGTAGAAAAGTCTATTGGAACCGTCGCTGTTTTTGTTCGGAATCCGAACCACTAAAAACTTTTTAATAAGCGTTTAAAGACACACCTACATGCCAAGATAAAACAGACACAAACATGGCAAACTAGAATGGAAAACCCTGAGCATCTACAGTGCCTGAGTTCCTACTAGGAAGGATGAAAAACCTTTGAAAATAGGCATACTTTATAGCCATTTGAAGGAGTTAGGAGGAGCAGAAAGAGTAATCCTCAAACAAGTTGAAATGTTCCAGAAGAAGGACCATGATGCACAGTGTTTTTTCGCTTATGTGGACAAGAACCTACGCAAAGAATCCCGCAACCCGCACTGCTACACGAAGAGTTTCTTCACACGGTTGATTCCAGACAGCCCAGCCCTGAGAATAATACTGTCAATTCCTCTGGCTCCTTTAGCCTTGTCAGCACTTAACGAAGAGGACATCTTGATCTGTCACGGATACGGCCCGGCCCCGTGGATTGGCTACTTGAACAAAAAGATCAACGGAAAAAAATACGTCAGCTACATCCACTCGCCGCCCAGATTCCTCTACTTGAGCCAGCAAGAGAGGGCCTTATGGAGATTCAACGACGTGCGCGAGATAATCTTCAAGCTAGGCAAGGTTGCCGGCCCAGTTTTGAAGAAATTGGACTATCTTGGCGTTGTGAATTCAGACATAGTTCTGGCAAACAGTCGTTTCACCGCTAAAAGGATTCGAGCAATCTATGGAGTAGAGGCAAGAGTCTGTTACCCGCCAGTTGACACGCATAACTTCACGCTTCTTGACGAAGAAACCGTCAAAGAACGCCGCGCCGATCTTGGCAGCCCCCTCCTCCTTTCCACCGGCAGAATTGTTGCCGTCAAACGTTGGGAATGGCTTCTAGAGATAATGAGCCACGTGGTGAAGGATTTCCCCTCGGCAATGCTGGCCATAACAGGTGAAGTCTCTAGAGAAAACGCGAACTACATCATGAAACTGCTGATGCTGGCCAGAAAGTTGAAAATCGAAAAGAACGTCAGGTTCCTCGGATTCAAAACCCAAAAAGAACTCGTGGAACTCTACAACGCTGCCGACGTCTACGTCTACTCGGTTCCGAAGGAGGATTTCGGATTAGGCCCAGTTGAAGCAATGGCATGTGGAACACCATCCATCGTGTGGGATGATGGCAGCGGACCCTGCGAAACCGTCATTGACGGCGAAACCGGGTTTAGAGCGAAGCCCTACAGCTTGGAGGATTTCGCTGAGAAAACATCGAAAGCATTGGACATTGACAAGGCAGACATCTCTGAGAGAACGCGGAGCTATGTTGAAGCGAATTTCTCCTGTGAAAGGCACATGAAGATTCTGGAAGAAACGATAAGAGAATTGACGTAAAATGTGAGAAAGATTGACACCGGACGCGCAGGCCACAACTTGCTCAAATATCCTATTGAAACAGCAGAAACCGCGACCTCCGCTGAAGATTTTGGCAATTTTCTTTCACCCAAGTGCTTCAGTAACTGCTATGGGAGGAGCCGAGAAGAGGTTTGTGGAAACTCTCAGGTTTTTCTGTAAAAGAAAAGACTTGGCAATTACCGTCTTGGAGTCTTCACCAAGTCTTCTGAAAGGGTCAAGCATAACATGCAAGAGGCACTTACTGTCATCTGGTTTTCGTGGGAAAGGATGGCTGAGCACTTATCTTGGGTGGATTCTCTGGACTCTGAGGGCGACTGTCAAAAACATTGGCCTTGTCCAACACGACGCGCCAAGTGCCATTTTCGTTTCGAACAACACATTGCCGAATCTGCTTTCAGGTTACGCGACCAGCTTCGTTCTTCGTCTGCCATTATGGGTAATTGTTCACCACATTGACACTCCATGCTCTAACGTTGAAGAACCAAAGGGTCACTCACTTTACAGTTGTTACCGAAGCATAGAATATGGCAGGCTCGTATCATTAGTCAAAACCTTCGCGTTCTACGCAACTCTTTTCTTTCTAAGGAAAACAGATGGGATAATAGCTGTTTCAAACTCCACTGCGAAAACGCTGAGAAACAATGGCGTCTCTGACATCAGGATTTTTGTCAGCGGCAATGCGGTGGACGTTGACTTCATCAACAATGTTGATCCCCAAGACGACAAGGAAACCTATGACGGCGTCTTTGTTGGCAGGATTGCCAGAGAAAAAGGCGTCTTCGACCTTCTTGAAGTCTGGAAAGAAATCGTCAAGATCAGGAAGCAAGCACGACTGCTGATTATTGGAAGCGGTCTAGAACTTTCTTCACTCAGGCGCAAGATTGCAGAATCAAGCTTGGAAGGCAACGTGTTTCTCAAAGGACACTGCAATGACAAAGAATTAGGCAGCCTTCTGCAGTCAAGCAGAGTATTCATATTTCCAAGTCTTTTTGAAGGATGGGGCCTGGCTGTCGCCGAAGCCTTGGCGTCTGGACTGCCGGTCGTTGCTTATGACATTCCGGCCTTGAGAGAAAATTTCGGGAAATGCGAAAGCGTGTTTCTGGTTCAGGTCAAGAACGTTGAAAGGACGGCTTCAACTGTTTTGGAGATCTTGGATTCGAGCAGGGAGGAAGCAGACAGACTGAGTTTCTCTTCTAGAACCTTTGCCAAGCAGTTTACGTGGGAAGAAGTTGCTGAGATGGATTTAGAAGCGCTTATGACTTCTCAGAAATAAAAAAAGGGAAAAAGTGGAGTTGGTTTTGGCTTACGGGTCGTGCTGATCTTTCTCGCTGATTGTTCCTAGGCGTTCGACTATGCTCGCGGTTGGGTGTGTTGGGTCCGAAGTTGGATACGTTATCTCTAAGAGTATTGAAGTGACTCCGCGGTTCATGCTCTGCAGCTGCACGATTCCTGGCGTTTCTCCCATTCCGTCCCAGAACCATTTGCTTGCGTAGTATGTGTCTTGTCCATCGAAGCCCCAAATGACCAGTCCTATTGTTCCGTTCAAGTCTTTGTAGATCCCTATCGTTGCGTACCCTGATCCTGTAGCATTTTTGGCCCAGCATGACAGGGCTAGAATTTTGTTTGATTGTCCTGTGTCATTGATTACGTAGGCGCTTGACGCGAAGAAGGCATCTGTGAATTCGTTGAAGTACTCTGTTCCGAGCTGAGCAATTGGCCCTCCTACGAAGATCATGTCGCTGCTTGCCACTGCAATGTTTGTGCACCAGTCGTCTCTCAGGTGTGGTCTTCCAAGCGAATCTCTGTAGTCAGCTCTGGTTCCGCTTGTGGCTCCTCCCATGACGAAGGGTGCCAGCGGTCCCCAACGTGTTTCGTTGACATCCATGCCCATCGTTAGGACATCTATGTCCTTGATGGAGTCGAAAGCTTCGGACACGTAGGCCGCTCCCAGAGAGTCTATTGTTGCTGCGTCTCTGCCGACTATAAGCCACTCGTAGCGTCCTTTCTCGTTCTCTTCAATGGTTGAGTAGAGCACTTTGACGTGGGTGCCTATTCCTAGATCCCACGCGTGGTAGAGTAATCCTGTTGCCCAGTGACTGAATGTTATGTTGCCAGTTGTGAAGTTGATGTTGTAGTAGGATTCGTGGGCTGTTAGGTTAGCGTGCCCGTATCTTTCAATGAGTGTTCCGTTGATTAGGACTCTTTCTGCGAAGGTGCAGTATGCGTCCCAGTCGCTTGGGATCAGCTTGTCCTCTTCCATGTTGAAAACGCGTTGATAGCGTATGCCAGAAGTTCTGTTTAGGTATGCAACGTTGACGTCGTCAACGTAACACTCACTCTTGCCCGCGTTAGCACTGTGGTATTCTGCGCAGACTACTATATTAGCCACATACAAACTTTGGAAATAATGCGTAAAATACTCCCATGAATGGGCAATTGACGCATTACCAAGCCCAGGTGAGGTTGTATCAACACCATGCATACTAGATACGTCGTTTCCAAAGCTGTCCTTCATGCCATCGGTACAACCAGTTATATAGAAAGCGTCGTCTGCAGTATCGCCCGTACCGGGTCTAAGGTAGCTCTGTATGTCATTCAGAGTGTAGTGAACCCAACTGCCTGTCGTAGTATTCGTGTTTGGCTTGGCCCTTATGTTGACCCAGCCTGTGCGGCTGGTGTCGTTGTACAGTTTAATCTCGATGTGTGGCCCACAATTGTTGGTATTATCTATTAGCCAATACCAGAAGCTGAGGTCAACGATGCTATTGAACCTTTGTGCTCCTGACACTACTCCATAGTCGGTGGGTGTCACCTTCAACGAGGCTGTATCAGCACTTGTGGTCGCCTTTAGGTACGCCACCCAGTTCTTGCTGTGAGCGTCTATTCCGTTTGCGTATTCGTTTTTCCAATCATAAGTTCCCTCGCTAGCCTTTCGGAAGCCGTATTCTGTGGCCCACCCGACAGTCTGTACAGATTCAGAGCTACTACCGCTAAGGGCTTGATAGAATAGTTGGTCGTCTAGACCTTCTGTCAGTGTAATATAGCTGGTTGCCGCGGTTAACGAACTGTTGAGGTATAGCCATCTGTACTCCTGCTTGTCCACTGCGCTGTATAGGTCGTAAGGATTGAACGTTTCATTAAGGTAGTATTTGACTTCACTATCCAGCACGTCGGTGTTTGGACTGCGGTCAGCGTCATCGGCGTCGTTTTGATCGGTAACGCCGAACACTGTGCAAACTCGGAACATGTCACGGGCGGCGTCCATCTCGAAAGCCCATTCTGCGTTGGTAAACGGAGAGCAAGGCTCAACACCGGTTCCTGGAACATCAGCGTTGCCGTCGCCCACTTTGTAGAAGGCACGGATGTTTGCTCCAACTGCAGGGAAATGGCCCGATAAGAAGGTAATTTTATTGTCAGCTTCATTGTAGGTGTAGTCGCTGCCTGAGGTTTGGTAGTCAGTGCCAACGAATACCATCGGCGCCTCGCTCCAACTTCCGAGAGTCTCGCTTCGCGGGTACCCCACTGGTCCATCGTGCAAGTTGCACTCGAATGGCCCAGCTCCGGCGGCGCCAGTGAAGTTTTGTTCAACGGTGCTGCTTGTGGTGTAGATCTTCTGATCGGAGAGGGAGCCTATGTCGTCGACCCAGTGTTTGATGGGTTTTGGCCAGTATGCAGCCCAGGCTACATAGTCAAGTTTGTCATCGATTATCTGTGCTACATCGTATACGCCATCGTAGCCCGTAGGTGCACCTGTATACCAGCTTTGGTAGTCGTGATTGTAGACTGTCGACTGATTTTCGAAGAAACATGCATAGGATTTAGGCGCGTTTCCATTGATTTCGCCAGTATCTGATTCTAAGTCCCATTGACCACGCTCTGCGAACTCGATTTGAAGGTCTCCCCATGCTTTGGGCGATTCAAGACGTTTGATGTCTTTGAACCATATTGCTTGTTTCTTGTCCTTGTTGAAGATAATGGTGAAAGTTATGCTCACAATCGGGGCAGTATGGCCTGAAGTCTCGTATATCGTCGTCTTCAACAGTGCCACAAATCTTCTTGGTCCATCATATAATATCTTGATCGGGTCGGTCACGGCGCCTCCGTTGGTTTTTCTGCCTCCGTGGACGGACGCGTTGAGCGCGCCTCCTTGAACGCCTTCGTTCCATTCTCCTCCAATGCCTTCTGTTCCGGAGTAGTCGCTGTAGAGTGCAAACGCCCAAGTGTTATAGAAAGTGTCTTGGTGCCAGTATGTGATGTTGATCACCCAACCCTCAACCCATTCGTATTCGTTAACATAAATGGGGTTTGGCGCCCAAGGGTCAGTAACACCGTTGTAGTCCATGCCGACCTTTGTGTCATAGTCGATCATTTCTCCGTACTTCGAAAAGCCGATTGTCAAGTTTTTCTTCTGGAATGGAAACAGCACATATGAGTCAGTGGACAAACCCCCTGACTTGGTCATGTAGGCAGAGTTGTACGTGGATTTTGCCGCGTTCGCCATAAATGTGTCCATAAGCACTGATGCCAAGATTGAGCATGTGAGAATTCCTAGTAATGCTAAAGCTATAGTGGTTGTTTTCTTCAGTGATATTTTCTTTTCCATTTTCTTTCCTCTTTTTTGTTCTATGTAGCAGAGCGTGGCACGTTTATTAAAAAGTTTTTAGTGGTTCTGATTCAGAATTAGAACAAGGACCAAAAAAACTGTTCAAACACGAAACCAAACTAACCAAAACGTTTTGGACTATTCATTCTTCCATGGCGCAAAAGCAGAATCATATACCTGAAAATTGTCGAAAACAAATGCATCTTGCTGGCGCCGCCCTTCTTTCCGTAATCAAGAAAAATCGGAACCTCGGCAACTATGCCGCCGGAATTCACAGCCTTAAGCAGCAATTCCAGAGAAGCTGCGAAACCGTCAGACTCTATGATGCGGTCTCCGAAAGTGTCTCGCAGTCGTTTGAGCAAGTCACCCCTGAAACATCGAAAACCGCTAGTAGCATCTTTGACGGGCAAGTGAAACAATTTTCTGACGAGAAGGTTAACTGCCTTACTCATGAGCACACGATGTGCTGGAACGTTCAACTGTCTCCCGCCCGGCACGTAGCGAGAGCCGACCACAACACTGGCGTCGCCTGCAGCTGCCAGCATTTCCAACACGTGCTTAGGGTCATGAGTGTTATCTGAATCCATAGTGACGACAAAGTCATCGTCTAAAACCTCTTCAGCAGCCGCGAGCAACCCAGTTTTGAGAGCTACGCCTAAGCCCATATTGACTTTGTGCTCGAGGATCTCTACGGAATAGTCAGCTGATAGGTCCTTGAGAACTTCGCTTGTTCGATCGCAGCTTCCATCATTGACTGCAATTATCTTGTAGGGAATCTTGGGTCGCAGAACTTCATCTAGCGAATATACAAGTGATTTGATGTTCTGCTCTTCGTTAAAACACGGTAGAACAATAAAACATGTCATTGGACATTCACTCTGTCTGGCAACGATTGAAGCTTTGGCGAAAACAGAAAAGAGCTTTAAGGAGAGTTCAGTTTCCGATTTAGAACTGCAACACTACCTGCTGGTTTTCTGAAAAAGCAAGATCCGACCAAGAGAAAGGTAACTCAGCGGAGTCTCACCAAGCTTGTAGTCTATTACTCTTGCCAGGAGAGCGGACCCCCAAGACAGGAATGACAACAGACCCGGAGTTGGCAGTCTCCTTCGGGAAATGAAATAGTAGACTCTTTTGTTGAAGGAAGCGGCATAGTTCCTTAATCCTAGATAGGTTATCGGCAGAGACAGATCTACTGCTCGCCAGTAAACAAGATGTGCATGAACTTTCCCTAATTCGTTAGCATATTGACGCATAGTTCTAATACGAAGATTCGATGTCCGTTTCTTTACCGCAAAACTGGGAGCCACTTCAAAGAGCAATATGTACCCGCCTTTTTTGGTGACTCGGGCAAACTCAAGAACCGCCTTTCTCCATTCATCATCATCGAACATGTGTTGCAGGACGGTTACACAGTTAACCAAATCATACGTCTCATCAGCAACGTCAAGCCTAGAGACATTCATCACATGAAAATCCAGATTTTCCAGTTTCTCTTTCTCAGCATTCTTCCTGGCTAAGAGAATCATGTTTGGGCTTATATCAACGGCAGTCACCGAAGAACATGTTTTGGCAAACATTATTGACCATTTTCCGGGGCCACATCCTACGTCAAGAACCCTTGCAGACCGATCAAGCTTGATGACCTCCTTCACGACTTCCACAACAAAGTCTCTAGCTCTTCTGTCAGCATAATCTGCAAGTCGATTTCTTGCCGCCTTTTTCCATTTATCAGAACGGAGTTTTGCCCCTAGATCTTGAGCTTCGAGGGCCACAAAACTCCAATATCGCTCCATCTCATCTTCTTTCAAGGCAGCAGCCCCGGCGAAGTGATTCTCTGTCAGATGCGCGTCTTTTCTTGAACTCCCTGAGCTGAACAAGAGTCAAAACACCTAGAGAACTGAAACTTCCCAAAGAAATCACTAAGCCAACATCAGCATATGTTTGGCCCGTATAATAGATGTCTAACGTGTAACTTCCAGTCTTATTTATGCGGAAGCTGTTGACAAGGGAGTAGGCTGGAGTTGAGGAAATTGTCTCTCTGCCTATAAAAACCTTCCAGAATGGATCATACGTGTCTGAGAAAACTAAGGTGAACGGTTCACTTGCATCAACATGTACCTTGAAGGTACATGGATTCACCTTCTCAAAACTGACCGAAACTTGCGGACGAGAAGAGTTGAACAAGACATCTGGAGATAGGGAAGTCTCGCCCTCGTTAAGAGAATACAGCAACACTTCATCCAATTCGACAAGTCCGACGTTTCCAATACTAATAGTCGCGTTTCCGGCAGTCAGATTGAAAGGTCCCACTTCAGCCCATTCGTATCGGCTAGTTGAGCTATTGCAGGGAACAGACTGGATTTTATCGTTCACTTGGAAATACAGCACACCATGATCTGAACCTTTGCCAACTCTTGCGGCCAGCATGTACTTTCCTGACCGTGGAATAGTCAAAACTGATGATGCCGAAGTCATATCCGCAGAATATGCCTCTAATTCCCATATGCTTACACGATCAAAGTTCGAAAAACCTGTGACAAGTATTCGAAGTTTGCTCGTCTCCACAAGTTCAGAGAATTCATGAACCCTTGTAAGCTCTGTATTTCCAGCGACGATTGCCTGATCTATCCAGCAGGTCCCGTTCCATGTTTGCACGGCATAGTCAGTAGCATACGCGTTTTCAAAAACAACTCGAACACCGCGAGGTCTCTGCGTAGTATTCCATGTTAGCTCTAGCCATTGCGGCAGTACATCCTTTTCCGAGGTCCACCTTGAACGCAGATCCCCGTCAATTGCGCGCCTTGCCTCCATGAATTCGGTTTCAGAGGTTACGTTTGCACTCGCTGAGGGGGCAATGTTCAGTCCCGAGCTTTCTGAACGTATCACATATCCATTGTATGGGCTTACCGTCCAATACCAATTGCCGCCAGAAACGTTCAGAAAAGTGTTTTCCGCTTCCAACAAATAGAGAAATCTGCCCTGATAACTCTGCAAGTGGTTCACTATCTTACCTATCTGAGATTCAAGACTTGAAGGCTTAACGATTGCAATGGCATCTACGTCATTGTACCCTGTTCCATCGTTTTCCAGTGTGACAATATGCTTACCTTTATTGAGATTTAGGGTTGCCATGTTTACCCAATCGAGCTTGGACATCAAAGGAAAATTCGAACGAATTTCGCGGACAGATTCACCATCGACAGAAAGTCGCAACTGACCGCGAGAAGGGGCAAAACCAATCCTCAAGAATATATCATAAGATCCGTCATTTCCTACTTCAAATGGAATATCGATCTTGTTCTTTCCTACAGTCGTAAGCATGTCCCCGCCCAGAACAAACGCGCCTATTATCCTCCATGAAGGCCACCTTACCCAATGTCCTGTCATGTTTGAACCTGAAAACCCATAATCTCCTGCATGAATCACAACCGCGTCTTTGCCCAACGAAATCATTGCTAAATCTAGCAAGTTAGAGTTTGCCAAGCAAAACATCTGCGCTTCATCAATCATCCGATAAAGAGTAGCGTCATCTTCAATGGACTCCGGGGCACATGTTAAGATCGTTTTGCTCAAATCAAAGCTTTCAATCTTGCATAGTGCGTCGAATGATTCAAAACCTCCCACAAGGAACATGGACTGATTTGCCGCAAATATTCTGGGAGTGGCGTATTCATTCCGAAGAATCATTTCTGATTCATTGCGTTCAATAAAGAAACCTTTTTGATTCAGGAAAAATGCGCGAGTTTGATTAGTTATGTAAGAGGGAATGACCACGTAGTCATAGGCAAATGCCCCCAGAATCTTCAATAAGTTGTCACTAAGATGCCCTCTAGCCAAGCGAAATCTCAAGTAATCAACAAATTGCCGCGATTTGAAATTCCATCCACCATTCTGAAGCGTCGGCTTGTCATGTATGAATGAGCTTTCAGAACCTATGTCATGACTCCAGCCCAATGTCGTCAACATTCCACCAGATGCGAAATCGGACTCACCACTTGACGGATCATACCACTCAGATGGACTAGAACACACTGAGATTATCTTGTAGTCGCCATGCTGAGAAGCAAGCCACTCATATGCAGCTAGATACTGCTCAGAAGGAGTGTAAACTTGCAAGCCTTCTCTGAAAAAGAAAAAGCAAGAAAGAAAACCGCTTAGCAGGATGAAAACTAGCAGAATTATGCTTAGCGCATAGATGACCTTGCGGGATTTCTTGAGAAGACTATTGAATAAGTCAACTGTGACTACTAGCTTCCTAATCTTTGAAGATTTGTCGTTTTTCACCTTTACCTTGAAATACCCGTCAAAACTACGTGCAAAGGATTTTCCTTCAACATATCTTGCCAAGTAGTAGACCAAAATCGAAACAAAGAACGCATCAGAGAAAATGGCCATAACGATCCATCGGTTGGCCGCTCTGAAGATTGCAAAATGGGGAACGTTAGTCCACGCCCAAACAAAAAATTGTCCAAATGGCGGGTGAGGACCTTTTGCTAGGAAAACAGAAATCACGGTAGAAAAAGCAAAGAAAAAGGTGTAGCGGTCTCTTCGAACTAAAAGTGTGCCATATGCAAGGAGGAGAATGCCAAGCAAGAAAACACTAACTGGAAAGTCAGGCAGACCCAAGCCAGAATATACATCAACTACGTTGACGTATCCCCATTTTTCCACCGCCCTCAAGGTGAATGCGTCAGTGACATTCGCATAGCTGGCGCCAAATGAATCTTCAATCGGATACATATACGAGGGAAGCAAATAGGGTGCCCGAATGTTGAAAAAGAATGGGACTAGAAAGAAACCAGATAGCAGAAAAACAAGGACTGACGAGACTGCTGAAACTCTAAGCAGCTTGTAGAAACGCACTTGGAATCTTTCACTCTTTGATGAATAGAACAAAAAGAAAAGAACGAAGATTGTCAGAAAGACACCGTAGATCACTATGCATTCTGGATGAAAACCTGTGATGAACAGACTTAGGCCAACGCTTGACAACGCTATGTCTCTAGGTTTGCCAGTTTTCAAAGCATTGTCAACTAAGATGAAGATTAATGGGGCTAAAGCATAGCTGAAGACAATGTCTGCATGCGCTTCAGTCAGCTGCGAAAAAAGCCACTGATTCAGGATGTAAAACAGAGAAGCAGAAAGAGCAGCAATGTGTTTACGAGTATACCTGTAAGCAAAAAAATACATCGAAAACCCCGCAGCTAAATAAGAAAGATACATAAAGACTTTCACAGCCCACGAAGGAGATCTGAAGATCCAGTAGAACACCATAAAGAAAAAGTCCATAGAGTTTATTCCCTCGACGAAACCGAAAGAGTGTTCACGCCACATGTATAGCCATCTGAAATCCTTTCCAAACAAGTAGGCTCTAGACACAAAGCCAATGACATCCCCGCCACCAGGCCAATCTGGGGAAAACAGATTTCGAAATATCATTGTGGAAACGAGCACCAGAATTGCAGAACTAAATATAGCCCATTTGCTTGCCGTTAGCTTGTTTTTCAGCGTCCCGATCCCGCTTTTCCTTGCGGAATCAGAAAATAGTTGAGCAAAGATCCCCGCAAAATAAGCCACAACCTCTAAGGTCTTCATTACGGTAAAACTGAACAGGAATGCTACGTTTCTGAATGCGTGCCCGGTGATTTTCAATGATTCAAACCGTATGCTAGTGTATCTCACGACGGTTTTCCTAGGTCCTTTTCTCATCAATGCCGGAAGATTCAGGCCATAATAGTATGCCTTGGACAAAATGCTACGCATAGAAGGAGCGCCCTCAAAATGAAATATCACCGAGTCTATCTTGTCGATCTTGCAGCCCATTTTCCTGAATCTTTGAGTTAAGTCGAAATCCTCGCCAACGACCAGTTCTTCGTCATATCCACCTGCTTCAAGAAACGGTATCTTTCTAAAGAAGCGAGGAGCATCCATCAACTCGGTTAAGTTAGATAAGGACTCTCGTTCGATTCTGCGACATTCACCCAACCGGCTTTCGCTAGTGGCTCTCAACGGTATGACAACTGCATCCGCCTCTGTCTTCAAAGATTTGCTCACGCACTCTTCGACCACTTTTGAAGCTAGCGTCATGTCTGAATCAATGAAGAGTAGGAATTCGCCGAGAGCCCGTCTAGCTGCATAGTTCTTCGCCGCGCTTCTCTCTTGAGTTACAAACAAAACCTTTGCATTGAACTCTTTGGCCATTTGCACTGTGTTATCCTTGCTGTGACGATCTACTACTATAATCTCGATCTTCTTGTAAGCTTGATTACTTATCGACTGCAAACATTGCCTAATGGTGCTTTGCGAATTGTATGTAGGAACTATTATCGAAACCAGTGGTCTTTCTTCGAACTTCTCCAATCAAACGTCCTCGCAAGCGAGTTCAGATGCTTAACTTATGAGCCTTGTTTCAAAAGTCGAATAATGTTCGGTTTCGGAACTAGAATGCCCACTATCTTCTGAACAGTCCAAACCGCTTGGAAGTTTGATCTCCAGTGCCGAGTCTGTATACTTTGTGAAGCTCGAATTTTGAACCGCATCCCTTGCACTGCACGTAGGCATAGTCGCGTTTTAACCCGACCCAAAATCCTTGTATACACTTGCATTTAGGGCATGCTTTGAAGCAGTTAAGTGCCTCTTCAATCTCCTGCAGATTCACGCGTTCCCCAGTCTCCAATAAATGCTTCTCATTTGAAGATTTATCAGTTTTGGTGTTGGCTCCAATGGGTAGTAGGAACGAAACGATTTACTAGCTCAAGACCTATACGAATGGCAGAAAGATCATGAAGGTACAGATGTTCACTGTCGGAGCACTCTTCACAAACTGTTACGTCTCAAGCTGCGAAAAAACAAAGGAAGTAGTTATCATCGACCCCGGTTTTGATGACTACTCTGAAGCAGAAAGAATCTTCAAGTGCATAGATACGAATGCCCTGAAACTAAGATATATCGTTGACACGCATGGTCATCCAGACCATACCTGCGGGAACGGAAGTGTAAGAGAAAGGTTTCATGTGCCCATCCTAATTCACGAAGGCGATGCTCATCTACTCGGCGAATCAGGCAAGGCAATTGCCGAATTCTTCGGTTTTCAGAGTCATTCGCCAGCCCCAGACAGATTCCTGCATGAGGGGGACTGTGTAAAGCTTGGGAACACAACGCTGAAAGTGATTCACACTCCAGGCCACAGCGCTGGAGGAATATCACTTGTAGGAGACAAAGAGGTTTTCACAGGTGACACTCTGTTTGCAGGCTCCATTGGAAGAACAGATTTTCCAGAAAGCTCTGAAGAT
>JALHSY010000096.1 GCA_022865455.1 Candidatus Bathyarchaeota archaeon | reverse complement strand
TCGAATCGATGAAGAGCAGAAGGGAGATCATAAGGAAGATAAAACAGCGCAAAATAGAGGTTGAAGGCGCCGTTCTCATAGGGAGACACTGCAAGATAAGCGATGGCGTGAGGATAGTCAATTCGTGCATCGACAACTACACCAAAATCGAGAAAGATGTTGTGATAGAAGATTCAGCGGTCATGGACAGGGTCATAATCGAGGAGAAAGCAGAAATACGAGACAGCATCGTCGGAAGGCACGTGACAATCCTTTCAAGCCCGAAGAAACAGACAAAGGTAGATCAGGTTTCAGTCATTGCCGACGACGTAACAATAGCCGCAGGATGCAAGTTGACAGCCACGAAAATCTACCCGCACCAGTACGTGAGGGGAGAATTCGCGAGCCAAACGCTGATGCAAGGCTAGACTGCAGATAAATACAGGCCTCCCAGAGATCGAGAAGAAAACAGTTCCAATAAACCAGTACATAGAAAGCTTAGAGCAGCCCTTCCAAGAGAAATTCTAGGCTAGAAAACAAAGCTATCGACTGAACGCAGAGGCTACAAGCCAGCTTGCAGGATTCGCAAAGGACTATGTGCTGGTGGTCTTTTCTGCAGTGGTGCCAAGACTGCGCTACGAAAATTCCAGTTCTGGCGCTGATATCAGAAGCAACAGGAGTAGATGTCAGGGTTTTCGGCGGTTTGAAGAAAGATCCTCTGAGCCACACTAGGAAGTGGAGAATCCCGCCGTCACCGCCCGAAGCAGACACATTCCGCATTGGCAAAATCCCAACGATGATAGCACTCAGCAGGGACGGCAGGGAAATTGGCCGAATAGTGGAGAACCCGAAACTGGCACCTACGCTCAAGCAAGAGATTTGCGAAATCATTAAATCTCAACAATGATGCTTGGCATACTAAGGTGCAACCTTTTGGGCATATTCGACAAATTCGGCGAATACTACGATTTGACTTACCGAGAAACAATGGACTACAAAAAAGACTGCGATATCCTAGAGAGTATTTTCAAAGCCTTCAAAATGAAACCAAAGAGCATCCTAGACTTGGGCTGCGGCACAGGCTCTCACGCGTTGATTCTCGCGAAAAGAGGTTACAGTGTTGCGGGCATAGATGTCTCAAAGGTCATGATTGAAAAAGCAAAAGCTAAGGCAGAAAAAGAGAATATGAAGATCGAGTTTCACGTTCAAGACATGCGGAGAATGAAGCTGAACAGAAAGTTTGATTGCGCCATCAGCATGTTCGGAGCGCTTGGCTTTGTCTACTTGTATAAGGGCTTGGTCGACACTTTGTCTGGCCTGAAACGGCATCTCAACAAAGGCGGTTTGTTTATCTTTGAGTTCAGGAGTGTCGGAGGAGTCAGGGCTTCACCTTATCACAGATGGATGGAAGCGAAGGATCAGCAGGTTACGTTGTATCGCCTTTCAGAATCGAGTTTTGACCACTTAACAAGCATCATGACGCTCGACATGAAGTTCATCATAGTGCACAAGGACAAGCTTGTTGAGAGTTTCAAAGAAAAGTTCAAAATGAGATGCTACACGCTTGCAGAGATGCGGCAATACCTTGAAAGTAACGGGTTCAAGCTGGTTGCTGCTTACGACTGGGATGTTGAGGACAGAGAGAAACTGAAAAAGCCGAGAAGGGAAACGTTTCGAGTCCTGGCAGTTGCGGAGAGAACCTGAGCCCACGACCTGCTAGTGCATGAGGTAAATGGCAACCGAGTCATCAACTAGAAAGACTACCTTAGAAAATTGATGATGTCGTGGATGCAGGCATTACGCCTTGAACCACTTGAATATGAGATATTTCACATTTCCGTTTCCTGAGTCAGGCACGGCAATGATGAACCTTTTTTTAACAGTTGTTGCAAGCCTTCCCGCCTTGACAATCTCAGTTGCAGTCATCTCAGCGCTGGCCTTCTTCACTGAAACCATGTACGGCGCATGCTCAACGCCTGGACCGTGCTTGTAAACTGCAAAGTCACATCCGAACTTTATGCCCGGCGTAACGATTAAACCATTATCGCGCAGGTCATGATACACGGCGTACTTGTCGTCGAACTCTTCATACAACCGCTTGGCTTTCTGGCGAAGCTTTTTGAGGCCGACCTTTGTCTTCTCCGAACCTTCGTAGACGGTTATTGTTCCTTTTTCTTCTAGATACAGGCCTTCCATCAAGTCCAAGACGAGCGGCACATCGAATTCTGGAATCTTCGGTTTAGGCATACCCAAAGGCTTTCCATAGAAACCCATCCTGTAAAGTTCTGAGCCTTCAGCCGAGTTCCAGACGACCAAAAAGTTTTCGACGAGCTCCACTTTGAAACTTTCGGGCATCACAGTCTTCCTTTTACATCATGAAAGACAATATCCGAGCCGCGTCAGCCGCGTCCTCAGCCTTGTCTGCCGAATCCTCCAAAAGCTGCAGAACATCCCTCAGAAGGAGCAAGGCTGGAAAGTCGGATTTGCTGCTGAGGAGCTTTATTTCAAGTTCACGGTAGAGACCATCAACAACCCTTTCGGCGACCTCAACATCCTTGGCCTTTTCCATTGTCTTTGCTGAGCCGTAATTGAGAACCAGCATCGTTTCTCTAAGTCTAAGCACCGCTTCCAGAGTAGCTTCAGAAAGCTTCAGCAGGTCCTTCTTTATGTCCGTGGGGACGTTCCAGTTGTGCTGCATGATTTCAACCAAGCGGAAGGCGATGCCTTCAGAGAAGTCGGCGATCTCACTGGTTAGGTTTGTGAACCTCAGGAAGTCTTCTCTGCTGAGCAGGATAGCCCCTATTTCAGCTAACTCTTGCGAAACCAGCCGTCTAGCCTTGGCAACTTCATCTTCTCCAGTTCTGATTTCGTTGAACAACTGCTTTGCCTTTTCCTTGTCGTTTCTCATGAAACAATCTATGACTTGAGGAACCTTCCTAGTTAAGTCAAAGACTTTTCTAAGGTGTTCTTGGCAAACGCTCAAGGCTCTTCGTTTCACACGTTCCTCAGTTTCTGCTGGAAGCACCAAAGTTTTTCCCACCCGCAAAAACGGGCTGTTTTTTCCAGCATTAGATAGGTTGAAGTATTAGAAAAAGGTAACGAAACCTCCGCCCTCAAATCGGGTTGCCCAAGTCTTCAAAGTTGATTTTCCAGCCGAAAAACTTGCGCAAGAGCTCTGGCAATTCGTCAATTCGGCTTCTAACTTGCTTCCAAGTGTCACGGTCACGAATGGTAACCGTGCCGTCATTAAGCGTATCGTAATCAACCGTTATGCCTAATGGTATGCCAACCTCGTCCGCACGGGCGTATCGCCTGCCGATGGACCCCGCCTCATCATATTCAGCCACAAAGCCTTCATCAACCAGCATCTTATGCAATGGTAACGCTTTTTCCGGCAGCCCGTCCTTGCTCAAGAGAGGATAAACACCAACTTGTACAGGTGCAATGTCTCTCGGAAAACTCAACAACACCCTGTCGTCCTTGACGCGATATGCATACTCAAGGGCGACGTAGAAAAGTCGGTCAGAGCCGAAGGTTGGTTCGACAACGTGCGGTATGAAACGTCTTCCGCGTTCCACAATCTTCTCGCGCTGGATACCAACATGTTCTGGCAGTATCTTGTATTTTCCAAGCATATAATGACCGCTGTTTTTCAGAGACGCTTCAACCTCTTTCGCATCTGTTTTGGAAAGCATCTCTGCGACCTCTGCAGCTTCTTTCTTGAAGATTGGTCCGAGCTTGCTCATGATAGGCTTTATGACAAGTTGCTCTTTCTCGACGGATTTCTCATATTCTTTGAAGACGTACATGTCTTGGCCGCTGAATTCGGTGTGCCGTTTCAAGTCGTAATCTGATCTGCACGCGTAAGCTGTGACTTCAACCCAGCCCCAACGCTCAACAAGAACCTCCTGGTCGAAAGTCTGAAGCGAGTAATGCGCCCTTTCCCACGGCAGTTTCTCGATGAAACGCTGTTTTTCTGCGGGAACACCTAAGTCGTTCAGCAGTTTTGTTGCCAACGCCATGAAGACCGCTTGCCATTCTAGCTTTATGTAGCCCTTCTTCAGCGCCTCTTTCACAGTTACCTCGGTGAGATCTTCCGAATTTTTCAGTCTGGTTTCTGCCAAGAGGAGCCGCAGCCTTTCGTTCTCTACGTCCGTCAGCATGTAGCAGTCTGGCTCTTCGGGGTCGAAGAAGAACTCCAGATCTACGATGGTGAACTCTCTGAGTCGCAATAGGCCTTGTCTCGGCGAAATCTCATTCCTTAAGGCCCGACCTATCTGCATGGCGCCGAACGGAAGTTTCTCCCTTGCCATCCCATAAAGCCGCTTGAACTCGACGAAAATGCCCTGCGCTGCCTCAGGCCTTCCGTAGCCGACAGCGTCAGAGTAGGGTCCTATCGTCGTCTTAAACATGGTAAGGAACTGCTTGACCTCGTCAAATGTGCCGCCGCATTCTGGGCAGTGAATCTCATTCTTCTCGATCATCTCCTTCAGTTCCGTCAGGGTCAGTTTTTCAGCTTCTGCCTCACTGATTTTCACACACCCTTGAACCAAGTGGTCTGCACGGAATCTTTTCTTGCATTTCAAGCATCCGACCATGGGCTCCTTGAAGTGTTCAATGTGGCCTGAAGCTTCGAAAACTCTTTCAGGAGTGATTACTGGAGACTCTATCTCCAAGATTCCAAGCTTGTTCACGAAAAGCTCCCTGAGTTTTCTCTCAATGTTCTGTTTCAATCTGGCGCCTAAGGAACCGTAGGTTGCGAAGCCGCTCACGCCGCCGTATATTTCGTAGGATTGCCAGAAGAAGCCGCGTCGGCGTGCCAGCTCGTTAACCGCTGTAAACTTGTCAGGACATCTTGGCTCCTTGGCCATTCCGCTCCCTTCTTGATGATGGATTCTAAAAGACTTAAGGCTTACTTAATAATAAATTCTCAAACAGGCTAAATGGCGGTTGTGAACATGAGAACTCTGACGCAACAGGAACTGCTGGACCTAGTTGACGGCGCCGCAGAAATGGAGAAACAGCAAGGGGTTGGAACTGTGGAGGGACGTTCTCCGAAGAGCAGGCATATGCGAGGAATACGTTCCAGCTGAGAAGTTGACAGCACAGCGCAAGTGACACCTTTCATCCACCCCCATGCGAGAGCGTAGCATTTTATAGGGCAAGTGTAGATAAGAAAAGCCAGCAAGGTGTCAAAATTTGTCCAAGATAAGAGTCGCTCTTATTGGCGTTGGTAACTGTGCATCCGCCCTCGTTCAAGGACTACAATATTACGGCAGCTGCCAGAAAGAGGAAGAATGCCTCGGACTGCGCAATCTCCTCTTAGGAGGCTTTCATCCGAAAGACATCGAGATCGTGGCAGCCTTTGACATTGACAACCGAAAAGTAGGGAAGGACTTGTCTGAAGCCGTTTTCGCTGAACCTAACAATACTCCCAGACTCATAGATGTTGCGCCGTCTAACGTGTTTGTGCATAAGGGACCGGTACTAGACGGTCTTGGGGAATACACAAGAAAAGCAGTGAAAACAAGCAGTCTGCCAGAAGCAAACGTTGCAGGCGTGCTGAAAGAAAGCGCCGCAGAGATTGTGGTTGATCTGCTTCCGAGCGGCGCAGTGAAAGCTTCTCAATGGTACGCTGAGCAGGCGTTGATCGCTGGCTGCGCTTTCGTGAACACTACGCCAAACTTCATTGCAAGCGACACCGCATGGGCTCATCGTTTTGAAATGGCTGGCCTGCCCATTGCTGGCGACGACCTTATCGATCAGGTTGGTTCAACCACACTTCACAAGACCTTGCTGAAGCTGCTCTCCATGAGTGGGGTTCGGATCACGCAGACGTATCAGCTTGACGTTGGAGGAGGCACAGAATCCTTAGACACGCTGGAACGCACGAAAGACATTAAAAGAACGGTTAAGACGCGGTCTGTTGAGGCTGCGTTGCCCTACAAAGCCGACGTGGTGGCAGGTTCGACAGATTACGTGGACTTTTTGCAGAACAAGCGCGACAGCTACTTCTGGATTAGGGGCATGCACTTCTGTAATGTGCCGGTGCAGATAGACTTGAAACTCTCAACGGTTGACGCGCCGAATGCCGGTTCTGTTCTGTTTGACGTGATAAGAGCAGTGAAAATTGCTTTGGACAAGGAATTCGATGGAGCGATACTGCCTATCTGTGCTTATGCGTTTAAGCATCCGCCTCGACAGATGTCGCTTGAAGCAGCTGAGAAAATATTCGCTGACTTCGTAGGCTGAACGCTATTTCGCAATCTTCTGCAGTTCACTTGTCACCTTGTCTTTCAATCCGCTTTGCTTAATCTTTTCCTTCAACAAACTTATGGTCTTGACGGGTGTCGGATCCACACCTCGCAGCACCGCCAAGTACACGCTTGTGAAGTCTCCTATGCAGATGACCGACAGCATCTTAGCCAACTTGGTTTTGCCTTTGCTCCAAACCTCGAAGGCCTTCAACCGTTCTTTACATATCAGTTTCTGCGTAACCTCAATTCTGCGCCGCATCTCGTTCGACTCATCATTGTCACGTATGAATATTAACGAGAAGTCCTTTGCTAAAGCGCCAGCCTCTTCCCACCCTACAATCTCGTTATGGTTGAGCTCGGGAAACGCTTCCCATTTTGCTGGGACCTTGCTGTTTTCGTTGAACTGTGTCTTGAAACGTTGCGCAACAGCGCGATAGATCCCGAACCCGTAAACAACTGGAACTGTTCCGCATATGTTTGAGGCAAGCGTCTTGGAAAAGTTGCCGCTCTGCGGCTTCTCAGGCGAGTTTTCAAGGCTCACTAGTTTCAAGACTCTCGTAACATCAGGAACTTCGGCGCTCAACCCAGAAACTATGTCGGTCTTCTCTAGTATTGAGGGCAAGGGCATAAACAGGTACGGAAGCGTAGCGCGTGGCGCCATACCAGAAGGAACGCGCAGATGCGGCACGTTCAGTCTTCTGGCAAACTCACGCAGTTTCCCGCCTGAACTTATGCAGACAACCATACATTTTCGCTTGATCGCGTCGAGAAAGACGCTTAAGGATTCTTCGGTTTCTCCAGAATAGCTTACCACGAAAACCAGTGTTTTCTTGTTTGCATAGGCTGGTAGAGAGTATTCTCTGCAGACTTCGATGGGCACGGCTGCTTTGTCCCTTGCCCAGTCTTTCAGAAGCTCACCGCCGATGGCTGAGCCGCCCATTCCAGCCACAATGATCGTCTGTGGTTTCGGGTGGCTGACCGACAAGGTCTTGGCGATTCTTGCAGCTTCGCCGTAATGTTTGGGGGCGTCGACGCAGAAAGAAAGCATGTCACTTCTGTCGATTCTTTTGATTTCGTCAAGATTGTCCAATAAGGCTGTTTTTGGCAATTTGATTACGCTCTGTCTTGTTCTATTGTAGATTTCGTATTATGCTTTTAGCTTTTAAGCAAAAACCTATAATACCAACTTCAGCAATGTCAGGCGGAAAACAGATTTGCATGGCAAGAAACTTTCCATAGCTATACCTGCTTCAGTTGTTTCAGACGTTCCGCACTTGCGCGAGAAAACGTCGAGGATGGGTTTGATTGGAAGAGCAGCCGCAATTTTCAGAGTCGAAGAAATCATGATCTGCCTAGACAATCCGAAGATGAGCCAAAGAGCAGACATGGACCTTATCGCCACATTACTAACCTACATGGAAACACCTCAGTATCTGCGCAAACGACTTTTCACGCTCAAGCCAGAACTGCAGTACGCGGGAATACTTCCGCCGTTAAGGACGGCGCATCACCCTTTGAATAGGAAAGTGGAGAACCTGAAGGAAGGCGAGTACCGCGAAGGCATCACTTTATCCAATACGAAAGAGGGCGTGCTTGTGGATATTGGTGTTGAGAAGCCGGCGCTGATCGTGAATAGACAGGAGCCAATAGGAAAGCGCATAACCCTTAGGATTATGAGAGTCGACAAGCAGACTGAGGTGGAACTGGCAGACCGCAGTGAGATTCCAGAATACTGGGGTTACACCGTTGCTGTGGAAAGGTGTCTCTTCGGGAAAATGGTGGAAAGCAGGAACTTTGATCTGACGATTGCCACTTCCAAGTATGGCGTTCCGTTTACTGACGTAGCGGAACAGATCGATCAGGATTGGAAAGCTGCAAGCACCATTCTTGTGGCTTTTGGAGCACCGACGAAAGGGCTGAATGAGATGGCCAAACAAGAAGGACTCAAGTTGGAAGATATTGCAGATTTCGTCGTGAACACCATCCCGAAGCAAGGAACGGAGACGGTGCGAACAGAAGAAGCGTTGATCGCTTCCTTGGCAATCCTCAACGCTTACTTCCGCTTTTAAGGCCTAATCTATGCATTCTAAAACGTCCTTGAGAGTGGTGATTACTCTCAGACCGCAGGTTTCGACTGTGCTGTCTTCAGTTCGTTGGATGAGTACGGCCTTTATTCCTGCTTTTTCCGCTGCCTTGTAATCGGCTTCAACATCGTCTCCCACGAACAAGGCTTCTCCAGGTTTGACCCCTAGCTTCTTCAGAGCGTATCTGAAAGCTTCAGGGTCAGGTTTCATAGCTTCCAGAGAATCTGCTCCTAGTATAAGGTCGAACATTCTTTCCTGCAGACCAGCCTTCTCCATAATGGTATGTACGTCTTCTTTGTAGGCAGTGGAAATGACTGCCGTCTTTAGACCATTTTCTTTAAGTTTGAGCAGTGTCTCCTTGACGTCGTCGTGAGCCTTGCACTCCACGTAGTTGGACCATTTCGCTTCGATTTCTCTAAGCAGTCTCTCATTGTCATGGAGACCCAGATGTTTTAAGACGAAGGACCGCCAGAGGCTCCAATATTCTGTGTAGGAGGCTTCCCCATACTTGGGGGAACAGTCGAGATTGCGTAAGTCTTGTCGCGTTTGTGAAATTGTCCTCTTTACGTCCTCAATTGACTTGTTGATTCCCAACGAGAGCAGAATCTTGTGAAAAGTGTCTTCTAGCAGCCATGGCGTCGTCAAGGTGTCTCCCAGATCAAACAGAACCGCTTTGATCTTCAAAATGTAACCATCTCGCACAGTTGTAGGCAATAGTCTATTCCTAGTACGGGATAAAGAATTAAATGCTTGTTCTGACATTGTGCGTGTATGAATTTCGATGTTGCCATGCCTCTGGCGCTTTTTCTCGTCACAATTGCAGCCATGCTTCTGAACGGCAAAGCAGAGAAGAAGCTGAAGGGAGTCTTGGAAGAAAAACAGTTTCGAACTCGGGACGCTGTGTTGCTAGTCGCCTCGATGGGGGTGACGGTTTCACTGATCGTTTTCATCCCCCAGCTCGCGATCATGATCATATTCCTCTTCTCCTATTCGATGCTGCTGTTTATCTTCGGATACCTTTTCTCTGACATGCAAAAAACGCGAACTGAACTTTTCCTTACAGCATTTATCATAGGCGGACTTGCTGCAGGTGCGGCCAGATTCCTCGTTTTCGGCCAAGTTGAAAACGCTGTCTACGGCGGTTTAGCTTTTCTAGTTCTCTCCATATTTGCGTTAGCCGCACTCATCCATGAGACCCGCAGAATTAGTGCTGCAGAGCGATGGTATGTTGCAGTTTTGCCGCCTGGCCTGTTTATATGCTTGTATCTGTTTTTCAGCCAGACCCCAATATGGTTCCCGTACGTGCTGGATTCCTACGGCTTCATCTTCGCAGTTCTCATCATCCTCTACTTAGGCAGCCTATTCACTTGGAAAACAACCCTCGTCTTCGCGGCTCTTCTTACCGTCGTGGATATAGTGCTAGTCTTGTTCACAGGGTCGATGGTGTCTGCAGCGAGAACGGTTTCAGAGCTGAGACTTCCAGTTCTGGTTTCGTTGCCAACAATTCCAACAATATTGCTTGAAGGAAACAGGCTTTACATGTCCCTTGGGCTAGGAGACTTCTTCTTCGCCGGACTGCTTACAATACAGACATACAAAAAGTACGGCAAAGGATTTGCTGTGTGGTCTGCAAGTGCCATGACCATTTCGTTCTTTGTGTTCGAGACACTACTGCTCACTTTCAGGCTGACAGCCTTCCCAGGCACACTTATGATTATCTGCGGATGGCTGCTACTGGTAGTTCCCAAGAGCCTAAAAAAGATGCTGGCTGGTTAGGAACGGCTTTCCGCCCACCTTACTGACGAAGGCGTTTTCAAATCCAATTTCACGAAGCCGACTTAAGATGGCTTGAGAGTTTTTTGAAAGTGTGTTGATGAAGACTGATGGTCCAGTGTCCATTGAATACCAAGCAGACATCCCCTCTTCTCTCAGTCGAATCACTTCCTTTATTATGCGAACCGTGTCAGGTTCCCACAGAACCATGTGCGACTTGCCAGTCATCGTGATCGCATGCAAATTCAACGTGTCTTCTTCAGCCAGCCGCCCTACCGTGGCAACATCTCCCTTACTCATTGCAAGCTTCATCTCCTCAAGCAAGCCATGAACATTCTTCAATCTTGCCTTGAATAGTGGAGAGCTCAGTACTTCAGCATGAGCTTCATCAGTTTTCACGTCAGAACTGATGGGCACAACCACCATTGAAAAACCCATATCCTCCGGCGCATTCAGCTGCTCAGCATAGGACTTGCCGTTCTTGCCAGCGTACCATACAGCGAAACCTCCTGCAAGGCTTCTCGTGGCAGAACCTGCACCTAGACGGACGATTTCAGAAAGTGAAACTCCATCAAGCCTTAAGTCAAGCGCTTCTGATGCTGCCAAGCCCAAAGCAGCAAAGCCTGAAGCCGAAAAGCCTAGACCTTTACCCACTTTGAGGCTGTTTTCAGAAACTACTTTGAACCCGCCACTGAATCCCGCGAGCTTTTTCAACCTGTTTAGAACAGTCTCTACACGTTGTCTGTCCTTTCCTTCAGATCCCTTCCGTTGATAACGATCTCGTTTTTCTTCAACTTCTCAGAGGTTTCCACAGTTGTTGTAGTTGTCAGTGTCTGAATGCACATGGAGATGCTGTCATGATAGGGTATTCTTTGCACAGGGTTCTTCAAGCCGTGATACTTTGTCAACCCCTGTATCGGATGCGCAACAGCAGTAATTTTCAAAGCCAATCGCCTCTGACGAGCAACTAGGAAATTGAAACACTTAGACGAATAAAAATCAGCACAATAAAGGGAGTAGCTTAGCCGAACAGTGCGCCTAATCCTTCGAGAGCTGCCTCTTCTTTCTGCTTCTCGTCTTCCTTCTTCTTCTTTTCGTCCTCTTTCGGCTTTGCTTCTGCTGCCGGTGCAACTGCCGCCGGTGCTGCTGCGGGTGCGGCCATCATCGTTGGTGCAGACTTGATTGCCTCGTCAATCTTGACCTCAGCCAAAGAAGCAACTAAGGCCTTGACTCGCACTACGTCGACATTCATGCCTGCCGCTGTCAGAACCTGTGTCAGGTTTTGTTCATTTATTTCTTTTCCAGCCTTATGAAGGAGCATCGCAGCGTAAATGTATTCCATACCATCTCACCTCTGCATTCGGATATTTTAACTTTTTTCAGCTTTCTCGGCTTGTGCAGCCTTTTCCTCTACATTAGGCACTCTGCTACTTAAACTTAGCATTTCCATGTGCGCCTTTCGAATCAAATCTTCTATCGTCTCCTTCGTCGGCGCAGCTGCGTTCACTGAAAGCGAATAAGCTTCCCGATGTGCAATCTGCAAGAGCGCCACCATGTTGTCCTCTGTTGGATACGCAACACTCAAAGATAAGGCGAAAGCGTCAGCAAAGGCTGATTCAACATTCTTTCTAGTTCCGTCCACATCCAATCGCAGCTGTTCCTCAGTTATTATCAAGCCCTCGTCAAACGCGATCTTCATCGCCAGTCCGGCTTCGACGGGTTTTATCCCAAGTTTGGAGAGAATGCTCGCAAGCCTTTCTGAAATCACTTCGCCCTTCTTGACAACCAACGTGTCCTTGTTTACCCAGACACTTCCCGACTCGATTCTTGTGGGCAAACCAACAGCATTCAACTGGCTGATTATTGGACCTGGCGGCTGCCCCGTATTTCCGGCAGGAACCACAACATCAAAAGCGGCTATGTCACCAGACTTTGCCGTGGTCTTAACCTTTCCTTTTTCCAGCATCAACACCAGATTAAACGGGTTCAAGTCCGTCAGCAGATAAACATTCGGACCCGTCAAGTACTCCATAAGTTTGCTGAGTTCGGGCCTCTCCTTGCAGTTTTCAACGGCCCTTCTCATCAACGTGTTCTTGAAAACGCGCATGTACACTGTGCCTGCAAGATTCTTCTTGAAAGCCTGAAGTTGAGCTGCTCTGACCTTTTGCAGACTGGCAATCCCAATGACCTTGTGCTTTCTTACAAGCTCTGCTATCTCTTCGACTTCGCCAATCTTCTCTTGCAGGATTTGTTGCGATGGCATTGGTTTCCTCTCTCTAAGCCTTTATTTTCACAGGCGCTCCCATAGCTGTTTTAATGTACATGTTCTTGACGTTTTTGATTCCTTTCTTAAGCTTTCCTTCCAAAACTCTCAAGACCGCCTGAATGTTCTCAGTCAATTCCTCTTCCTTCATACCCTCTACACCGACACGGCATGACAAGATCGGTTGAGAACGCATCCTCAACACGATGGTCTTGCGGTGCTTCGTGATCAGTGCCCCTATATCCGCTGAAGGCGGAACGGCAACAGGCATCTTTCCGCGCGGGCCTAAAACAGGCCCCAGAATCTTTCCTACGAGAGGCATCAGCGGCGCCTCAGCTATGAAGAAGTCATAATCGTTAGAGAGTTTCCGCAAATCCCGCTTCTTGCCAGCCAATCCCTCAAGTTCAGATTTCTCGACAATTCGGTCTGCATTGGCCTTTCTTGCCTTCAAAGCCAGTTCCCCAGAGCCGATAACGCATATCTTGTTTGCTTTTTCAGGCGGAGAATGCGGCAGTTCTATAAGTTCTTGAAGCTTGCCCTCAGGCGACTTCATGTCGATATCCTTCAGGTTGACAACCAGCTCTACTGTCTGATTGAATTTCCTCTTCTCAGACTTTTCTTTTGCCTGTTTCACTGCATCGAGGATGGTTTTTTGGTCTAAGGGCATTTTTCGGGCCTCGCGCCAATGAGGAAATGGAACGGGATTATAAAAATATTGTCTTATGCTTCGCCTTTTGCGATTATCTCGTCATGTTTGCCTTCGTCGATTTCTTTCTGAACTTCGCGCGGGTCTTTGTTTTCCACGGTGACGCCCATGCTGACACAGCTTCCCAGCACTTCCTTAGCCGCCAATTTCAGCGTTTTCGCCAGCAGTTCTGGACGCTTGATCTTGGCCACTCTTATGACTTGCTCCATGGTGAGGTTTCCGACCTTCGCAGTGTTTGGAGTTCCTGAGCCTTTCTCGATTTTGAGTTCGCTGACGATCAGTGCGGGTGTCGTAGGCGTTCCGATGGTGACCTCGAACTGTTTGGTGTCAGGGTCAACGATGACCTTGACGGGAACCTTCATTCCAGCGTAGTCTTTCGTGAGCTCATTTATCTTGTTGACGATCATCATTACGTTAACGCCGAGCGGTCCCAAGGCAGGCCCTAAAGGTGGTCCTGCAGTTGCTTGGCCTCCGCTTATCAGCAGTTCCACAGTTTTCTTCTCTACCATTTTATGCTCCACCACTTCCGCTTCTTGCTTTTTCCACAAGCTTCACGTAGTCAGAATTGACAGTTATCGGCAGGGTGAACGTTGCCTCCAGCAGCTCAAGAGTGACTTCTGCCTTAGTCTTGTCAATGCGGGTTATTTTTGCACGCATCCCTTTGAACGGGCCGCCAGTCACTTCCACTATGTCGCTTTCGTTCAGCTCCTCAATGACTGGTTTCCTAACAATGTATCTTTCAACCTCGGAAAAGCTAACGATGCCCGGAATCCTTGACCGTACGTGCTTAATGCCTACGATGGCTTCTTCAATGAGATGGGCTCCCTCTGCCTCCATGAACACGTACCCTCTCAGGGTTTCAGGCACGAGAACCGCTTTTATTGGTATTTTGTTCATCTCGATTTTCGCGGCCACAAGTCTCGCAACGTTCTTCTCCTGTCCAGTTGTCGTCTTCACAACAAAGATTTTTGTCGGCAACTCCTCATGCTTTTCCATACGGTTCCTTTCCTTCTAGGTTCCAGCGGTAGAGGCTTGGCCTGGTTGGAGAACGGAAGACAGGAGTTTGATGACAAATCCGATTATCCCGATTAAACCTATTCCCATGAAGCATATTTTCACCGATAGCCAAAGCTCGCTTCTTCCCGGTTTTACGGCGAGTTTCAATGTTCTCGCAGCTTGAGCTAGGAATGATCTTAAGCCCATGGTTCATCGCGCTCTCAACATTGCATTTTGATATAAACGTTACTGTAGGCTCTCATAGATAAAGCCACGCATTTCTATTAACTTTTCCCCTTTAAATATGGCTGAACCGTGCTAGACCTTCTCGAAGGGGATGCCTGCGTCTTTGAGCGTTTCAAGCAGAGGAGCCTTGTTTTCTCCCTTTATTCCTTTCCAGTCCAGAACCGCAAGCTTTGTCTTCTCCAAAGTTTTTCCGATGCACTGTTTGAGAAGTTCCGAATCCACTGCTGGAATGGCGTACTTGGGAATCATATGACCGAAAGCTACGTCGCTCTCAAGGGCTACACGTGTGAACTTGCTTTGATAGTGCGGTCCGCCTATCCCGAGCACTGCTTTGGCTGGAAAATTGCCGAACCCTGAAACAGCTTCCATCGTTGCGTGCGCTACCGCTTCCGCTGCTTTCAGGTCGTTCCACTGCTTGGAAGAGCTTCCCAGCTCGGAGAACATGGCGGGGACGTCTAGGGATGGACCGTGATGAGTGCATTCATAGGAAACTTCATAGTCAAGCCTCATTTCCTGCTTAAAACGCGCCATAGCCTTCAGAGCATCTCTCATCGCGTTCGCGGGGGAGACTGAAACTTTTCTCGGGATTCCGCCCAGTTCTGCTTCGCCCAGATTGCCCGGCGTGTGCACTGAAAGCGTTGGAGTTCCGCTCAAGCTGCTGTGTCTCGACGTGAATATGACAAGCTCAAGATCGTTGAAGAAAGTGGTCAGGTCCTGCGCATAGACTGATTCTGTGTTCAGAGTTACAAGCCTGACGTTCCCGTTGCTGATGCTTGCTTCGTAGACGGGGTTATCTTGAAATCTTTCCGAACACTCTATGAAAGAGTAGTTGGTCAGAATCTGTTTCTTAATGTTTAGGCTTGCAACGTCCTTGTTTGAAGCAACGAGAAGAATCATTGCTTATGTCTCCTTTCACGGTTTTGCAGCAACCGATAAATATCATTCAGTCTGTAATGAAACTGTCGCTGACCCTAAGGCGGAAAAGGCGTTCTGACGTGATTTCGCATGGAAGACGAATTCAGCCTAGAAGCAAAAATCTATGACAAGATTTGGGGACGAAGCGATTACGATTCTGGCGTCAAGTTTCTGGACAGCCTGTTCCGGGAATATCATTGCAGAAGCGTCATTGACATTGGGTGTGGAACAGGAAACCACGCGTTGAGACTGAGCAAGATAGGGTACGAGGTCACAGGGGTAGACATCAGTCCCAGCATGCTGGAAAAGGCAAGAGAAAAGGATAGAAAGGCGAAGGTCAATTTGGTGGAAGGAGACATGAGAAGACCTGACAGAGCCGTTCCGAGAGACAAGAAATTTGACGCGGCTATTTGATTGGGAATCGCTTTTTCTCACCTGCTGACAAACAATGACGTACAGACATTCTTGCGCGGGCTGCACAAGATTCTCAGAAAGGACGGTCTGCTAGTTTTCGACGCCAGAAACGCGAAGAAAATCGGCGAAGAGTACTTGAACAAGTTGCTCGTGGAACACGTGATAACTGAAAGTAGACTGCAACTCCTCATGCTGGCCTGCAACACCCGGGACCCTCGGAACCGGAACATCATAGTCTGGAGACCGATCTATCTGATGAACGAGAACGGAAAACTGGATTTTCAAATGCGAGAGCGCAAGCTGCGGTGGTTCTTATCCTCAACATTGAAGAAGCTGTTGGCTCAGAACCATTTCAAGTTGCTAAGATGTTACTCTGGGCCATTCAAGGAAAGATTCGACGAGAACGAAAATGCAACTATGTGGCTTGTATCGGTCGCCAAGTAGAACGTGAAGGATGCTTGTTGCAGACTGCCATGTGGACTCAGAAGAGTTTTATATTTTGACCTCCTAGGGTTTGGTCTGAACAGGTGAAAAGCATGCACATGATCAACTTCAAAGACCTGTCTGGCCAACAGCTTACCGAGATGATTGATAAGGGTGTTGAAATCAAGCAAAACCCCGAGAAATACCGAAAAGCCTTGGGGGGAAAGTCCGCCGCTCTGGTCTTCCAGAAAACCTCCACTAGAACCAGAGTCTCGTTTGAGGTCGCCATGACTCAGTTGGGCGGTCATGCCCTTTTTATCGATTGGAGAACAACAAACCTTGCTGTCGCAGACATTGGCGACGAAACGCAGTATCTGTCGCGAAACGTTGACTGCATAATGGCCAGGCTGATGAAAAACGCAGACCTGCAGACCATGGCCAAGGCTTCGCGCGTCCCCGTGATCAACGGGTGTGACGAGAAGTATCACCCAAGCCAAGTCATAGCAGACTTGATAACCGTGAAGGAAAAGGCTGGAAAACTGAAAGGAGCGAGACTCGTCTATATAGGGATCCATAACAATGTCTGCAATTCGCTCGTTGAGGGTTGCACAAAAACTGGCGTCAAGATGAAGACCGTTACGCCGATATTCAACGAGCCGAGCCGAGACGATGAACTTCTAGAAGATGCCAGGAAGACCGGACTGTGGGAAACCACGCTGGACGTGAAAGAAGCCGTCAAAGACGCGGATTTTGTGTACACTGACACTTGGGTTGACATGGAATTCTTCACTGACCCGAAATACGCTGCGGAGAAAGAGAAACGCCTCAAGATCATGATGCCCTATCAGATAAACAACGAGCTTCTGAAGAAGAGCAAAGCCTACGTGATGCACGACATGCCAATTCACAGAGGATATGAGATAACCGCTGACGCCATCGAAAGCCCGAAGTCGGTGATATATGAACAAGGCGAGAACAGGCTGTACTCTGCAAAGGCAATATTGCTGAAGCTGCTGGGAAAGCCCTAGAGAAATAAGTTTGTCTATCAAGCCAATCTGACTGAATTAGGAATCATTTCCTGCACAATATGCGGAACCAATGCTTCCTCACATCTTGCTCCACTGCTTTGAAGCCTAGTTCAATCAGATGTGTTTGAAGCCATTCAAAAGTCTGCTTTTGCTGACCGCTCACGCCATAACCAGTGTCAACGATTTGTCCGTCGGGTAGCTTGAATCTTGCATTCAAGATGAACACGCCCTTATCAGTGTCTACTTGCGCATCCATTAAATGCAGCACACCGTCCTTTCTGAGTGCTCGCTTGCATTCATTCAGCACTTGGACTTTGTCCTCTGCCCTTTTGATGTACATCAGAGAAAACCATATTGTTGCGAGGTCGAAGACATCATTTCTGAAGCAGAGTTTGCGAGCATCGCAGACTGCCCAGTTGCAGTTTACCCCTTTGGTCTGCAATTCCCTGATCTCGTCTATTCGGATGTCAACGCCGTACACTCTCTCTTTTCCTATCCTTGCAGCCAGTCCTTCACCGCCGGCTCCGATGTCCAGAATGTTGTTGAACCTGCTTATGTTGTCCAGTTCTATGATTTGCAGCGGAGTTTCAAATCTTGTCATCCTGTCCATAATGCAAAAGCTCCTTCGCTTCAGAGCCTTTGGCGAAGGTCTACCTCAATATCATCTGCACGAATTTTTCGGGTACGAACTCCTCTAAGTCATCATACCTCTGCCCGACGCCGATGAACAGAATCGGCTTCTTGGTAACATACGTTACGCTGAGAGCTGAACCGCCTTTGATGTCTGCGTCAACTTTTGTCAGTATCGTTGCGTCTACCCCTACGCTCTTGTGGAATTCCTCAGCCTGCATCACAGCATCATTACCGGTAAGCGAATCCACGGTCAGAATGGTCAGGTCTGGGTTTACTACGCGTTTGACTTTAGCAAGCTCGTTCATCAAGTTCTGGTTTGTCTGCATTCTTCCTGCTGTGTCGATCAAAACGACGTTTATTGCATGCGCCTTCGCGTGTTCTATCGTGTCATAGGCTACAGCTGCTGGGTCTGCGCCGTACTTGTGTTTGACCATGCGAATTCCCAGGCGCTTGGAATGTTCCTCTAGCTGTTCAATTGAGCCGGCTCGGTAGGTGTCACTGCACCCAAGGACAACGGAAAAGCCTTTCTTGTTGAGAAAGCGGGCAACTTTGGCTACGGTCGTGGTTTTTCCAGTGCCGTTTATTCCGACAAAGGCTATGACGAACGGTTCGCTTTTCTTGCGTTTCTCCTCGACCGCCTTCAGCAAGTCTATTCTGTTGTTTGTGAGCATTATTTCCAAGAGCACTTCTCGCAGGTTTTTCTCCACAATTCCTTTGCGGTCTTCAAGCCGTTTGACTTGGACTCCGTCCAAACGTTTTTCCATTTCATCACATATTCGCTCTGCCACAGGGAGAGCAACATCGTTTTCTGCGAGACTTATCTTGAACTCAGAAAGGATCGGGCGCAGATTTTCAGATTTAAGTTCAGTTGTTGTAACCTTGTTTACAAGCCCTTTCAGCCCGGACTTGAGCTTCTCAAACATTTTTTGAAGCTTTCTCCTCCCTCAACTTGGCAAGCAAACCCTCAAACTTCTCCCTGTCTTCACCCATCTTGTCCGCAACTTGGGTGAACTGGTGCTGAAGTGACATTCTGGTCTTTTCAAGGTCTTCTAAACGTTTCTTGACGATTTCTTTGGCCTCGGAGAACGTTTTTTCAACCGATACTCCTGCGCCCATCCCAACGATGACCTTGTCTGGGTTTGCAAGTTTCGTTCTGACGTATGAGCTTCCGCCTATTGGAACAAGAAGTTCCGAGTTTTCCTTCTCCTTCTCTAAACCGTCCAAGGTCATCGCTGCATAGGTCAGGTCTGTTATGACCGTGTTTACCATGTTGACTCTTGACTGTATGGCTTCTGCGGTTTGCTCGAGAAGGCGCAGTTCAACGCTTAACTTGCGCAGTTCGTCTTCCTGCTTATTCTCCAACTTTTTCTTCTCCGATGACCAGTTTTTTCAACAATGGATTTTCTATTTCTTCAGCGGGAATTTCCTCGACACTGGCGATTTTTATGTGAAAACGTTTGACATGGTGTTTACTTCCAATCTCGGCGTAAACCTTCTCCACTGCGTGTTCAGCCTTGAGAGCCACAATTTCCTTCTTGAAAGAGGTCTTCAAGTTTGGCTTCCGAATTTCACCTATGACTCTGAAAACTTTCAATTTCCTCATTCTCCTTCACAACATCGAAGGCGTTCTCAATTATAAACATCTCGGGTCCAGTTGTCAAAGACCCGGCGATGGCTGCGTGTCGGTTGGCCATCACGCCTGTGCCAACGTAAGGTATTCCGCAGTTGACCGTGCCCACGTCAACAGGGACCTTCAGCACGTCTTCCAGCAGCTTCCGCTCCGAATCCTTCAGCAACGGATGCGCCAGAACTCCTTTGTTGGTTGCGACTGCAAGCGACCCAACGTAGGGTAGGCCAGCAATCTCGCTTGCAAAGGCTTCGACGTCCAAGGTTTCGGCAATCTCTTTGATTTCTGACGGTTTGAATCGTGGGTCAACAATTGCACCCCGGTCATTTGCCAGAATCAGATTTCCATATGCCGTTTTCCTGGTTTCCATCACCGTGATGTTTCCGTCAAAACAGCTTTTTATGGCTTCAACCTCTCGTTCCCGAACGATGTGTGGAAGCAGAATGCCGTTAGAGTTTGCACATGCAAGTGCGCCGGCGAGAATGGTGCCACCGACTGACGTGGATATCAGCTTAACTTTCAGCCACTCCGCCATTCTTTCAGCCTTTTTAGGCGCAACTGGATTTGGAATTATAAGTATTTGGTCAGTAGCCAACGAGTAAACACCTATGCTTGGGCTGCCAACAATGTCCGCAAGGTAAATAGCCAAGGACTAATCTCCTTCAGCCAAGTAGACAGTTACGTTTCCGTCTTTGTCTTTTGCAGCCCGCACTCGGATTTTCCTCGGGGGCTTCTCTATGCCTCTTTCCCAAACCTTCTCGTTCACTTCACGACTGATAACAAGCTGCGCGGGTTCCTCTTCCTCTTCTTCTCCTTCCTTTCTGGCTTCCAGCTTCATGTGCTTGTTTATGAAAGCCCGTACCATTCGCATGGCCCTCGGAGCCCTTCTTCTCGGCGGCGTAATCCAAGCCTTGCCCAGCGGAATCGTGTAGGTTCTCTCTTCAACTATCTCTTCTTCTTCCTCAGCCTTCTTTTCCTTTTTCGACGGCTGAGCCTCCTCTTCGGCTGGAGCCGGTGCCTCTTCTTCAGCTCCAACTAGCTCCTCAAGAGTTTCTTCTTTCTTCTCCTCTGCTTTTTCCTCTGCTTTCTCGTCTTCTTCTTTGAGGATTTCTTCAGCCTTTTCTTCTTCGACTTCTGGCTCTTCAATGGTCTCAGCAGGCTCTTCCTGCTTCTCTTCAGGCCTCTGTTCTTCTTCAGTGATGTCTTCCTCTTTCTTGGATTTCACACGCATGTCCTCCTAAGCCCTTATCTTTCTCGTCCGCCACTGCCTTCTTTTCGGATTTGCCCTGAATTTCCCGCCCGTTCTTGCTATGACCCAAGTTGGCACTCCCTTCTTCTGTTTACCTGCCTTTGCCAGTCTGCGTTTCTTGGCTGTTGGCTTGTTGCGAGTCATGTTCAAACCCTTCTGATTTTCGTCTCTCGCCTGCGAGTCTGTAACTGGGTAAGTATCTCCTTCAGCTGCTTGTCCCCGAGCGGTATGGGCAGTTTCCCCTGCTGCGCAAGCTGGATGAGCTGCAGTTCCAACTGTTCAGTAAATTCCGGCTTGACCATTTTCAGGTTCGTAAGCCTTTGTCTGGCTTCTGGAGACAATATGCTCCTGAGAAGCGCCTGTTTCTGACCTTCCAGCTCCTGTTGCATCTGTGCTTGCCTTTGCTCTTCAGACACTTGCCTCTGCAGCGCTGAAAGTTTTCTTCTGCGGAGTTCATCCAGCTCGTCGTCAGACACCTCAGTCACCCTTCTGGTATTTCTCCAGTTCAGGAAGCTGTTTCACCAATTCCCTGCTGATTTCCTCAGCCATCTCCTGCAGAAGCCTTCTACCTTCGCGTGTGACTCTTCTTCCATGGGGTTTTGATGTCTGAATTAAGCCTGCAGCTTCCAACTGCTGCAAAGCTTTTCTCAGTATTGCTCCACCTGCCTTGGCTACATGGTTAGGTGTGACTGTGAAGCCTTTTCCTCCTCCGTAGTCAGCTCTCAGCTTCTCCAAGCCTATCGGTCCGTGAACGTAGATCTTCCGTAACAATGAAGCGCAGCGGATGTACCACCAATCTGGGTTTTGCGGCTGTTTCTCGACGTGTGCGCCTGTCTTCACAATGTTTGCCCATGATGGTGGGGTCAGCTGGTCTATGTTTTGTTTCATGTGCTTGGCTAGTCTTTCGATGAGTTTTGGTGCTGGAACATCGTTGGGAGTTAACAAGATTCTATGTCCTCTTGACTTTTCCTTCAGTAAAATCGTGTAGCCTCATATAAAGGCTTTCACTTTTTGCGTCGCTTATAAAGCATGAAAGTGTGCCCTCTAACCTCCACCAAAGAGGCCTCTGTTTTCCCACCGATCTGCGCGGCAATCTGTTTGGTTTCGTCTCCCTTGAGAGCGGTGCCCAGAAGCTTGACTTTCACCATTTTCCTTTTCTCTAGCTGTTTTTCAACCTCTTTCAACACTTCTTCTGAAACGCCGCCCTTCCCTATCCATATTGTGGGGCTTTCTTCACTCAGCGCGCGTTTGACGAAGCGTTTCTTTCCAGCAGTCAATCCACTCATGTTCCTGATCTTTCCTCCCTCTTTTTCATAGGCAGTCGCATCTGTCTGCCGCAGTTTAGGCATGTTATTACCACGTGTGGTTCTCTCCGCTGCTGGATGCGCACACGACAATTCACGCCTGGCTGGATAAAGCTTTTACAGTGTCGACACACTTGGCGCCTATATTCCTTGGGCAGTCGAACTTTGGCGGCCATGGCTATTTTTCTTGCGTTGTCCACGTAGTGCTGAGCCAAAGATGGGTCTTCATGAAAGGTCTCCTTTGCCAAGCTGAAAAGTGTTTTGATCCGCTGCATTGCTATATGTCTAGTAGTGGCATCCATTGTCGTTCACGTCACGCTTGATTGGGAAATCATGTGTCTTCGGCAAGATTAGTCTTTTCCACAATCCTTCTGCCGGCTCCAGATTGCAGGTCAGACTGTTCTGGAAGGGCTCTGAGAATTCGCAGGAGGAAAGGCGTAAATCACCTACGGCTTCTCTAATTCTTGAGAAAGGAAACCTTGCAGCCCAGAGTCATAATACTGGTGGACTTTGACTACTTCTTCGCCCAAATAGAAGAGAGAAAAAACCCATATATCAAAGACAAGCCCGTGGTTGTCTGCGTGTATTCAGGCCGCAGCCAAGACAGCGGAGCAGTCAGCACAGCGAACTACATAGCCAGAAAATACGGCGTCAAGTCTGGCATGCCAATCGCTCTGGCCAAAAGCAAGCTGGAGAGTGTTGACGCTGCATTCCTGCCCGTAGATTATGAGTTTTATGAAGAGGTTTCAGAGAAGACTATGACGATTTTGAGAGGCTATGCTGACCGCTTCGAACAGGTTGGCATAGACGAAGCGTTTTTGGATGTGAGTCAAAGAGTCGGCGGTAGCTTTGAGCAAGCAGCGGAATTGGCTCAGAGAACAAAGAACGATATCCAGACTCGGTGCGAGCTTACATGCTCAATCGGGATCGGCCCAAACAAGCTTGTCGCCAAGATTGCAGCTGATGCGCAAAAACCTGACGGCCTAACGGTTGTCAAACCTGACCAAGTTGAAAGCTTCCTAGTCCCGCTGCCTGTCGACCGTCTCATCGGTGTCGGCGTGAAGGCCAAAGAGAAAATGGAGGCAATGGGAATTCGGACGATTGGCGACCTTGCAAAGTACGATGCGCGGAGACTGATTGAGATTTTTGGAAGAAAACTGGGAACCTATTTCCACAATGCTTCGGTGGGAATAGATGACGAACCCGTTCAAGAGCGAGGCGAGGCTGAATCAATAAGCAGGATTGCCACATTGAAGGAAGACACGAGAGACTTGAACGCCATTCTTGATAGAACTGACAGGCTATGCGAAGAAGTGCATGAAGATGTAAGACAGAAAGGGGTCAGTTTCAAATCCATTGGAATAATTGCCGTTTTGACAGACATGAGCGTCCGTAGCAGGTCGAAAACCTATGAGAACCCAGCAAACGAGTTAGAGACACTAAGAAGAACGGCAGGTGAGCTCTTTGAGAAACTGCTCAACGAATCCGAACTCAAGCTGAGGAGGGTGGGAATCAAGGTCTCGAACTTTGCCAAGGAGCAAAAGACTCAGAAACGGATAACAAGTTTCTTGGGAGACTCTGAGAGCTGAAATCATAAACGCTGAAAGAGTCCTTTCCAGCAATCCTTATCTCTCATTATCAATCTATTCTGTTTGAACCACCATGACGTCAAAAGACCAAGATAATGAACACAAGGAGCTCCCTCCGAACCAGACTCCCATCAAACAGCATCTGAGATGGGGCAAAGACCACCCAACTATCGGTGTTCCTGTTCCAAAAACTGATTTGAGAAATTGGGTTCTCACGGTGGATGGAGAAGTCGAGAAGCCTCTGCGGTTGAAATGGGACCAATTCTTGAAGCTTCCGAGGGTTGAGTCCTTGAGCGACTTTCACTGCGTCGAAGGCTGGAGTGTTCTCAAGTGCAGATGGGAGGGAGTCAGATTTACCTCCTTAATAGATCTGGTGAAACCTAAGGCTACAGCCAAGTATGCTACGTTTGAGTGTGCAGACGGGTACACGACTTCTCTCACGTTGGAAGAACTGTCAGGCGACGACGTTGTCTTGGCTTACAAGCTTGATGGAAATTGTCTTGAGGATAACATTGGTGCTCCAGTACGGCTCGTCGTTCCGAGCAAGTACGCCTACAAGAGCGCAATGTGGATTACGAGGGTAAAATTCACGCCGAAGAAAGAGATGGGCTACTGGGAAGTCCGGGGCTACAGCGACACTGCAGACGTGTGGAAGAACGACCGCTTCTCAAAACAAGGGAGTAGCAATAGTGTCTAGACGTATTCAAGAACATCTGTGAGACTTCTTACCGTCTCAACATTGGCTGGAGCTTTGCCCTCTCTGTCAATGAGTAAAGACTTTAATCCAGCCTTTCGAGCTCCTTCGTAATCCCGCTTTACGGAATCGCCGATGAATATTGCCTCTGCTGGCTGAACCTGAAGCTTATCGACAGCGTAAAGAAACATTTCCTTGTCCGGTTTGACTCTGTTGCACGTGTCAACTCCGACAACGACATCAAAGTAGCCTGTCAGGCCAAGCGTCTGCAGAACCTTTTTGTAATCTCTTTCGAAACCGTTTGTCACGATACCGATCTTGATGTTCTTGGACTTAAGTTGCTCGAGCGTTTCCATAACGTCTGAATAGACACTTAAGTCAGCGTAGTCAAACCACAACTCATCGATTTTCCTCGCCAGTAGCCCCCGGTCTTTCTGCACTCCAACCCTATCTAGAATTCGCAGATTCCATCTGACCCAAAAGTCAGGTCCCCTCTCAGCCATCAATTCCTCACTGAACTCCTCCTGATTCTGTCTATGGACTTCGCTGATTTCATGTCGGGAAACTTCAATACCGTGCGCCCTCAGGATTCTCGCAAAGATTTCCGGCACATCTGCCGTGCTCGCTAGCGTCCCTCCCAAGTCGAAAAGCACCGCTTTGATTGAGTTAGGCATGTTCTCAGTCTCAACTTGAGCATTATAGAACTTGGTCGATGGAAATAAAAGTTTGCAGCTGCTTTCTATCCGTGATTTCCTCCAAGAATCCCAGTAGCTAAGCAATACTTACCGAAAAATTATAGTGCATTCCACAACAAATGAGTAACGTTCTTGTAGGTGAGATTATTGCCAGAGTCAATTCAGCTCACGGCTGAAAAGATAAAGCGGCTCGAGATACAAGGTGCCAGAAACATTGCGATAGCCGCAATAAAAGCAGTGGAAGTTCTGGCAAGACAGACGAAGGCAAGGAGCAAGAGAGACTTTCTGAAAGAGCTTTCGTCAGCCAAGGAAATTCTTTTTGCTTCAAGAGAAACTGAGCCGCTTATGAGAAACGCTGTTCGGTGGATGATAAATCAAGCAGAAAAGAGCAAGGAGGCCAACGTTCAAAAGCTGGCGAGAACGGTTTCTCTTTCTTCGCAAAGATTTCTGGAAAACCTTGACGATTCAAAAGAGAAGATCGCTCAAATAGGAGCCAAAAGAATAAGGACCCATTCCACCATTCTGACACATTGCCACTCGTCCACAGTGACTCACCTTCTGAAAAGAGCGAAACAGGAGGGAAAATCGTTTGAAGTCATCTGTACCGAGACCAGACCTGTTCTTCAAGGCCGAACCACAGCCAAGGAAATGCTGGACTTAGGCGTGAAGACGACTTTCATCGTGGATTCTGCTGCACGGTTCTTCATGAATCACGTTGACCTTGCAATCGTAGGAGCGGACGCGATAACTTCAGAGGGCAACGTGATAAACAAGATAGGAACAAGCACAATCGCGCTCGTAGCACGTGAAGCCCGAACGCCGTTCTACGTTGTTTCGGAGCTGTTGAAGTTTGACCCAGCAACCATGTATGGCGACTATGAGAAGATAGAGGAAAGAAGTCCGAACGAGATTTGGAAAGACCCGCCCATGGATTTGGTCATACGAAACCCCGCTTTCGACGTGACCCGACGAGATTTCATTCACGGCATAATATGCGAAGACGGAATAGTCTCGCCTCACTCGGT
>JALHSY010000095.1 GCA_022865455.1 Candidatus Bathyarchaeota archaeon | reverse complement strand
AGGGCCGCAAATATGGCAGTAAGGCTCGCTTGTAGGCTCTTTCTCATTTAACCACGATTCTCAATAACGAAAGAGAGAATAAAAGCCTCACTGCACTTTTCCATGGGCTCCTCTACAAGCGACCCAGAATCAGCGAGGCTATGACTCCGATTGAGACAATAACGGCTGTCTCCGTCAAGGTTATTCCCCAATGCACATTTGTTCTCTTAGAGCGGTAACGAACGAGGAACACGCCCACCGTTAAACTCACAATGCCCAGTGACAAAACTATCCCCAATGGCCTAGGTAGCATTATGTAAGCCACTATTGGAATGATGCCCGCGAGAAAGGTGGTGGTGCCGCTGATTAAGGCAGCGTAAAGGTTTGACCTGCCTATCCTCTTGTGCAGCAAAACGAATAATTGCTTTAGAAGCCGCAGGGACCTGTCCCTTTCGCTTTTGTCTGGTATGTCGCTGAGACTGTAGTCCATCAGAGTCTTGAGGGTAATCAGATCTGCGATGTCTTCGGTTTTTCCACCGAGTAGAAAGCTAGAAAAGTTTGTTATGGCCACGGCGGTCAAGCTCAGAATGGCGGCAAACGCTGCTGCGCCAATCGACAAGTCAGCGAGAAAGGCAGAGAGAATAACGACCAACCCTGTGATTGAACCGTCTGTCAAGCCTGCAACAATTTCCAGTATTGGTTCCTTCTTCAAGAGCAAGTTCTGCCATTCCACGGCCAACGAGAGACCTCTGTCCGTCAGCTTGATTTTGTCGTCTTCGTCTGTGAGAAGTCCCTCAGCGCTCATTTCCTTCAACGTTTCTTCAACATCGCGCATTTCTACGCAAACGTATCCAGCACAGTATTTGTCTACTTGGTGTTTAAACTGAATTTTCTCCACGAGACTTTCCTTGGTGAGGCTTAGGAGAACGATTACCCTTATGATGTCGCGCAGTTCTTGGATTTCAAACGACAAGTAAAGTGGTCACCTCTGGCGACTCCGTGATGGAGAAGGTTCTATCTGCGTGTGTCGCTTTCGCGACCTTGAGAGAAACGTTCTGAGAGCTTTGTTCAATCGTGTCTCTTCACCTTGAAAGTGCAAAACACAACGGCTGTTGTCGAATTCGGGTTCTATTACCACAATTGTTTAATAAAAGACTATGGATTCTTAGTATTCTTCGAGAGGAAACTCAAATGACGCTTATTGAGACTCTGGAAAAACTCTCTAATGCTTGCGGTGTCGCTGGCAGGGAAGAAGAAGTCAGAAGCTTGATGAAGAAGTTCCTGAAACCATACGTCGATGAAATTGTGGAGGACAAGCTTGGAAACGTCATCGGCATCAAAAAAGGAGGAAAAAATGCGCCCAAGGTCATGCTTGCAGCCCATATGGACGAAATAGGCTTGCTTGTCAAGACCATTTCAAAGGAAGGCTTCTTGCAGTTTGCAAAAATGGGCGGAATAGACGACCGCTTGTTGCTAGCACAAAAAGTCATGGTCTACACAGAGAAGGGTCCTCTGCACGGCATCATCGGCTCGAAGCCTCCACACATACAGAAAGAGGAAGAGCGCAAGCGAGTGTTGTCTTGGGATGAGCTTTTCATAGACATCGGCGCTGAGAGTCGAGAAGAAGCCGAGAAAATGGGCGTGGGAATCGGCGACACTGTTTGTTTCGACGTAAAATTCGCCAGAATCGGAAAAGACATCGTCATAGGCAAGGCTTTCGACAATCGTGTTGCGTGTGCCGTCATGATTGAGACAATGAAAGGATTGCAGAAAACGAAATGTACGGTATATGCGGTTGGAACGGTCCAAGAGGAAGTGGGTTTGAGAGGAGCCATGACATCGGCTTTTGGAATAGACCCAGACTTCGGCATTGCAATCGATGTAACAGTTGCTGGCGACACGCCTGGCGTTAAGGAAGTTGAGGCTCCTGTTAAAATGAACAAGGGACCATCGCTCACGATTGCGGACTCTGGACTGATTGTTCACCCGAAGGTTCTAAGGCTGTTGGTCGATGCGGCAAAAGAGAAGAAAATCCCCTACCAGCTCGAAGTAGGTCTGCCTGGTTCAACAGACGCTGCACGTATATCTCTGACCCGTTCAGGAGTGCCAAGTGGTGTCATATCAATACCGACGCGCTACATTCACAGCCCAACATCGATGCTCAGTTTGAAAGACGCGGAAAACGCCGTGAAACTGACGATTGCCGCTGTCCAGAAAATCCCAGAATACTAGCGTTTTCTCTTCTCTAAGAATGGGTGTGCTGAGACCATGAGCCAGAGTAAGGTTGTATGCGAGAGGGCAGTGGCATACTTTCTGGAGAACTATAATTGCGCTCAAAGCGTTTTGCTGGCGATGTTTGAACATTGGAATGGCAAGAACGATCTGATCCCCAAAATCGCAACCGCTTTTGGTGGCGGTATCGGGCGCTGCGGCTCTGTGTGTGGAGCGCTAACCGGAGGCATGATGGCCCTAGGCATAAGGTTCGGAACCAACGAGCCGTCCATGGAAAAACGGACCGAAACCTATGAGCTTGCGCAGAGGTTCTTTAGACGCTTTGAAAAGGAAAATGACAGTGTTCTATGCCGAGAACTCATCGGGTACGACTTGTCTGACCCCAAACAGTTGGAAGAGGCACGTGAAAGAGACGTGTTTGAAGAAAAGTGCACCGTTTTCATATCAAAAGCAGTTGAAGCTCTGCTGGAGCTTACCGAGAATAGAGACTAGTCCACAGCCACCTTTTTCACGAAGTGCTTTACGAAGAAAACCGTCAGCAGCGTGGCTACTACGTAGGGCAAGGCAAACGTCAAGGCTTGACTTGAAAACGGAAGCGTTTCTATCGCATCGAAAGCTGACCTGTTATCCACTATGCCCTGCGGAAGACTGTCCCAAAGCCCGTGAGCAAAAACCACTGGGATCAGGTTTTTTGTTTTGCTGTAGAAGTACCCAAAAAGCAGGCCTGCAAAGAAAGTGTACCCGACGTATTGTGCCATGGCAAACAGGTCGAAAGGTGAAAGGTTCCAGACAAAGTGCCAGACTCCGAAAAGGAGTGCCTGTATGACAATAGCCTTTCTTGAGGTGAAGAGTTTTTCGAGGTGGGTTTGCATGTATCCTCTGAAAAGTCCT
>JALHSY010000094.1 GCA_022865455.1 Candidatus Bathyarchaeota archaeon | reverse complement strand
CGTACGCTGGATGTGAGGTTTCCAACGTTCTCAGTCAAGGCAGAAACGTCGTCGGTCAGAGTCGACAGGTTGCTCATCGTATTGAAAGTATAGATCATTGTCCCACTTGAAACTATGATACCTATCAGAACCAAAACAACTATCGAAAGTTCAACTTTGTTCCACATTTTACTTTTCTCCATTCTTATAAACTGTGGAATTACATTTGTCAACTCATGTTATTTAAAACTTTACTCTGCCCGAACGGGACACGTTTCAAATGAGCCGAAAGGCCTTTTCGGATTTTTGCTTTGAACGTTTCTAGTGACGTGTCTCAGGTTCAGAAAAGACATTCAACGGGTGAGGATAGTGTTTTCTATCGGTAATCTTTGACCGACACTATTTTTTCCGTTAGGAGCTTTATGTTTTGGCCGCAGTAGGGGCAGATCTTGAAGTCAGGCTGCAGTGGTTTGGCGCATGTGGGGCAGATGTTTTGGAAGCCGTCTTTCTCTTCAAACCTCTTGACTTCCTTTCTCAGGCTGTTCAGTTCGGTCTTGATTTTCTCCACGGTTTCTTTGATCGGTTGGATTTCCTTTACTTCAGTTCTAACGTTGTAGACTGTGTCGGCTACTTGTGCGAGTATGTCGTTGTTTGATTCCATTGTGTCACTCATTACGTCTAGGATTTCGCTTTTCTGCTCTATCAATTGACTTTCCACTGCGGTCTGTGTTTTGGCGTCGGAAAGTATCTTGTTCAGAAAGGCTTCCACTGGATTGTCAAACGCTATTGCACATGTGATTCCCCAGAATGTGACTGTTGCGATGGCACTTGCTAGGAGATATACCGTAGACGGTGTGGCCTGCAGTTTCTCGCCTATGAGAGGATATAGCTGTAGCAGTTGTATTTTGTTGTTGAAAAGAAGAACAGAAATGGCTTCGATCAGGTGTAGGAGGGATATGAAGGTTAGCGAGCTGAAGACCCAGACGGATATTCCTTTTTTGAACAAGCGTAATCCTCTCTTGTTGTAGGTGGGCTGCGCAGTAGTAGACTATGGTATCTTAATATTTAATATTATATTCCGAACTCGGAATATATCTAAATACGTAAACCTATAAGGAGTCAACACGAATCTATACGTGTGATGTTGTTGAAAAAGAAGACAGTTAAGGAAACTCGGGGGAACTTCACCTTCCGCATAAGGCTGGCTGAACATGAAGTTGAGATTAACGGGACACGAGAGGAGGTACTGAAGACAATAGAGGACTTGCCGAATTTGGTTACCAAGGTTTCTAAGGCTTTTGAAATTGCCAAACCCAAAACAGTGGCGACTCTAACCGTGAAGACAGAGGCTCTGAAAGCAGGCGCACTCAGCGTTAAGGAGAAATGCCCTAAAATCAGGCAGACCGAAAACTGTGACGAGGCGATTTCGAGGATTCTTGAGACTGATTGGGGAAAGTGGCGCCCGCGCACTGTTGACGAGTTGAGAGATGCTCTGAAGGCTAATGGATTACAGTATTCAGGACGCGTGTTGGCTAATGTGCTCACGGGACTTGTCAAGACAGAAAAGGTCAGACGTTGGCAGACTGACGCAGGCTGCGTTTACATTCTGGCGGAGAAAGAGGCTTTGGCCTAGAGGAGATGCTGAATGAAGAAGATTGAGGCACACATAAAGACGCCTTTCGGAGAGATCGTCGTGGAAGGCGAAAATCCGCAGGAGGTTCTCAGCATGCTTGAGAGTTTTCCGGAGGACTTCATGGAGAAAGTCTCCAACGCCGTTTCAAGTCGGCTCGTTCCATCGGGAGCGCAGCTCAAAGGCATCGTGGAATCTACTACTGAAGGACCTGTCGTAATTACTCGTGAAAACCTCACGCACTATGAAGCCATAGGTCTGACATTGTATGCTTCAGAAGAAAAGAAGAACACAGCGGCGCGGGTGACTAAGCTTTTGGAGTCAAGCGGCATAAAGTGCATGGTTCCGGCAAGGCTGAACGAGATGACGAAAAGAGGCCAGGTATTCAAGCCAGACCCCAACAGGCCTGAGTTCAAGCTTACGATGCAGGGCGAGAGATGGGTTGAAGACGAAATTCTGGCGAAACTCAGGGGCAAGATGAGTTGACTGAACAGGCAGACCGCATGACGATTCAGGTCAAGTACAAGAACATTGAGAAGACGTTTTCTGGCAGCGTAGAGGATGTTTGGTTGAGCGTAAACAGGCTTTTCACCGAATTTCTTCCGTCATTCGAAATCGCAAATAAACTGGCGTTGAATGTTGACTTCCAAGACCTGGTAAGAGACTGTGAGGACATAATCGCCCTCGCAGGCGAAGGCCCGTACGTCATGGTTCCAAGGAACAAGCTGACGGACAACGAAACCCTAGCGTTGCTGCTTTTGGCGAGTTATGTTGGCTGCAAGTTGGGCAAGCTTGGAAGTGACGCTGTTTCGAAGGAGGAACTGCAGTTGAAGCTTGGAAAGGACTCGAAGATCACGAGCACGCGTCTCGGTGAACTTGTGAAGAGCGAGATTGCAGCAAAAACTGCCGACGAAAAATACAAGATCACCACATTTGGCATAGTTCAGATGCAGAAAGAAATGCTTCCAAGAATCAAGGCGAAAATCAAGGCTTAAGCCTTCTCCTTTCTTTGTGTTTCCAGTTCTTGAACTGTTCTTGGCGCCATGGCAAGAGACGTAATCGTTCTATCTGCGATAATCCGGTCTTCCTTCAAGTTGCCAAGTCTTCTCGAAAATGAAACGAGCGACTTAGGATCAGATTCAGCTATCTTGTCCCGTCCCACTTCACTCGAAAAGTATATCGCTTTGAACCCTGCGTTTTTGGCGCCCCACACGTCAACCCGCAGATTGTCGCCTATGTGAGCAATGTTGTGCGGGCTTACCTTGAACTTCCGCGAAACCAAGCGGAATACTGCAGGATCAGGTTTGCGGATTCTCAACTCGTCGGAAAAAAACATCAAGTCAAAGTATTTCGCCACACCTTCTTCTTCGAGAAATCTTCGGATCGCGGTTCCCGGCGTCAGCCCCGTGTTGCATATGAGTCCGACAAGGTTGTTTTGATCTTTGAACTGCCTCAGAACTTCAGGGGCATCTGGGTTCAGGTAAGGCCGAACCTCAAAGATAGGTGAAACGTAGGCAGAGCTCAGTTCCCCCATCCATTCGTCGTTTATGGCGACTGAGCCTTTCAATGCGTACTTGAGGACGAGTCTGATCTGGTCCAGATGTGTCAGGTCCTTGTTTGTTTTCCACACTTTCATGAGTGTAGAGGCTGTTTCGTTCATGGCTGAAGCTACTTGTTTCGGTGATACTTCTATGCCGAGCTTATTCAATGCTTGCACTAGGTTCCTGCAACGAGCAGCTGTTCTTTTTGAGTTGGCTCCGTCTCTTTCGAAAAGTAGGGTTTCCCAAAGATCAAAAGTGACCGCTTTAATGGACGACTTGCCTGCGTTCAAGATGACGAACCTG
>JALHSY010000093.1 GCA_022865455.1 Candidatus Bathyarchaeota archaeon | reverse complement strand
TGGGTGAAGAAGGCATGAGGCATCAAGTTTACGCCCCCTCATTCCCCCATTTTTCAATCTCTTCCAGTCTTTTCAAAAGTTCCTGTTCATCTATTTTTGAAACACTTCTTTCAATTTATAGAATAAAGCGCGCGCATGAAACACCACTTCTTATAGTGAAGCCCTTAAACACCTATTATAAAGCCTTAGATTCAAGAGGTGGAGATTTCTCCCACACAACCCCCTTTGGGCTTTCAGCAGCTTCACCAAAGCATCTCCTGCTCCAATGCAAAGGCATCCTGAAAATTTGAGAAGAAAGCAAAAGATGATTAGTCCGGTAATTCTAGCTTCAGCTGCCTTTTCAGGGCCTTATAGCGGTTTCTCACTGTGACCTCGGTGACGCCTGCAGCTTCGGCGATGTCCTTCTGTGTCTTCTTCTCGTTGTTCTGCAAACAAGCAATGTACAGTGCTGCAGCAGCCAATCCCGTAGGGTCCTTTCCGGCAGCAGCCCGCTTCTTTCTGGCTTCTCGAAGAATCTGTATAGCAATTCCCTGCGTCTTGCCCGAAATTCCTGTTCTTTCAGCGATTTTTGAAACGTACGTGAGGGGGTCAGCGATGGGCATGCGCATATCAAGCTCACGTAGCAAAAGTCGGTAGCAACGGGCAACGTCCTTTCTATCGACTAGGCTTGCCTCTGCGATTTCATGAAGTGCTCTTGGGGTTCCACTTCCGCGGCAAGCCGCATAAACCGCAGCAGCCGTTATGGCTGCGATAGACCTGCCGCGGACTAAGCTCTTATCTAAGGCTTTACGGTAAATGACCGCAGCCTTCTCTTTGATTGGCCGCGGAATGTAGACCTTGTCTGAGAGGCGGTCAAGCTCAGCCATTGCCTGGGCTAGGTTTCTGTCAACTGAAGAATGCGCCCTAGAACGGATCTGCCATTTCCTCAGGCGCCACATCAGCAGGCGCGTTGATAATGGAAGTTTTCTTCCGAAGGCGTCACGGTCAATCTGGCTAATGGCCGTTGACAAGCCTTTATCATGGACAGAATAAGACGTTGGCATCCCAACGCGGCTTCTTGAGGCTTTCTCTTCTTGGGTGAAGGCGCGCCATTCTGGTCCTTTATCCATCATTTGCCCGTATAAGACGAGTCCGCAGTCGCCGCAAACAGTCTCACCCGTATCATAATCATGGATAAGGTTTACACTAGCACATTCCGGACACTTATCTGGCAACGTTTGCTGAGACCGTGCCACTTTCTTTCTTTTTTCCATCTTTTCTGTCTCTATCATATGGAGTAGGGTCATAACAGATAACCTTCACAAAACGCAATTCCTCATATTACGCGTCAGAATTTGAGCGATTTGATCGTTAGTCCAGAATCATACAATTACAACGTGTGCTGAATAAACGTTTCGGCATGATAATTTTTCAGTTAAGGTTTGATACCGTTAAGATAAATTGGATTAAAACCAATGCATACAAGAAGCTGCAAGAAAGATATAACTGGGAAAACTAAAGAAACTGGTGGAGGGCAACTATGTTCAATCAAGCTTCATCTCGGGGTTCAACTTTTTTAAAGGACTCTTAGGATTCTAGCTGATTCTTCCGGAGACATAAAGCTTTGACAGATATCGTATTTGTATTTAAGGTCCACTAGCCATATAGGTTAAGGCGGTATTTCTTTTGGGCGCTGTGATATCGATCATTCTCTGGACGTACGTCTCCAACTCTTTGGGGAGCCCTAGCGCTGCCTTCTATTTTATCTGCGTCGAAAAGCCCTCTGAAATTGAAAAGAAGTGTCAAGCGCGCGCTCGTCTGCGCGTTGTCTAAGCGGAGGTGTTTCAAAACTGTTCTTTGTGGATGACGAGACGCTAAAGAAGGTGGCTGCGTTGTTCGGAGAGGATGCTGTTAGAGTAGTTGAGGTTCTCAAGGGGGTTAACGAGATTACAG
>JALHSY010000092.1 GCA_022865455.1 Candidatus Bathyarchaeota archaeon | reverse complement strand
GAAAACTGGGCATTAAGACCCTTCCTACTTCGCTGAAGGATGCATTGGAAGAGTGGAGAAGCGACGAAATCTGCATAAAAGCGCTCGGCACAGAAGTAGCCGAAAAGTACATGGAGCTCAAAATGCAGGAATGGCGAGAATACGAACAGCATCAGCCAAAAGACAAGACCCAAGTCACTTCATGGGAAATCCAGAAATATCTCTACGCGTAACACTAGACTTTCGGCTTCGGCATCAAGTCCTTGATTTCCGCTTTCTTGAGCAAGTTCACGTGCTTAACCAACTCGCTGACAACCGCTTCGAAAACTCTCTTTCCCTTTTTGGCGGAGGCCGTTGACTGTTGCCCAAAGACTCCTGAACCTGTTTCATCAACGCTGTCCAGCGGAAGCGTCATCCCTTCCACCTGCAACACGTGTCTACGAGGCTCTTTGTCAACCGCCTTAGCTATGCTCACAAGCTTGGAGTGCAAAGCCAAATTCACCGAAGTCTCCTCTGCACCTGCATGCTGCCGTTCTTCAGGCGAAAAAAGCCCTGGCAGAAGCTTCGCTGAAGCTGGCCACCATTGAAAGACGGAGACGAAAATCCCTTGTTCCCTCAACTCTCTAGTCAGTTCGGCAAGCGCAGGCAAGTTGCCCCCGTGACCATTGACTATCACAACTTTGCACACGCCATAATAATGAAGCGCCAAGCAGGTTTCCTTCACATATTCTTTGAAAGCCTTTGGACACACGAAGATGGTTCCCCAAAATTGCCTGTGGTGCGAACTGACGCCGAAAGGAACAACAGGCAAACAAAGAACCCCCGTCCGCTTCGCAGTTTCTTCCGCCAAGGCCTTAGCAATCAAATGGTCTGTTCCAAGCGGATTCGCAGGCCCATGCTGTTCAGTTGAGCCGACTGGAAGAATCGCTATGTCATTCTTGACAAAATATTCCTTGGCCTCAACCCAGCTCATTTCACAAAGCAACACTCTCAACGCTTTCACCCTTCCTTCACGAAATCGTTTTATTAAGCGAAATGGAATATAAGGATGCAGTCTAATACGGTGAAAACCCTTTGAAAGCTCTCATTCTGGCAGGCGGCTTCGGAACAAGGCTCAGACCGCTAAGCTGCACAAGGCCGAAGATACTTTTTCCAATCGTTAACAAACCGTTGTTGCAGTGGACCTTCGAAAGACTCGCCAAAAACAACATAGACGAGGCAATAATGGCAGTTAACTACCAAACCGAAGTCGCAATCAAACAGCACCGAATACCAAGACACCGACTTCACGTTACCTATTCACGCGACCCGCTGAGAAAACCGCTGGGAACCGGCGGCCCGATAAAAAAGGCTGAAAAACGCATAGGCCACGACTCCCACTTCCTAGTTTTGAACGGCGACATATTTGCCGATGTCAACTACACGGAAATTCTTCGAACGCACCAAAAAAAGAACGCAGTCGCGACGATTGCCCTACACCGAGTCGAAGATCCAAGCCGGTACGGAGTAGCCGATCTGGCAAAAGACGGCCGCATAAAAAGATTTATTGAAAAAGCGCCACGAGAAACTGCGCCAAGCAACCTGATAAACGCGGGTGTCTATGCTCTCAGCCCAGAAATCTTCAAATACATCCCCAAAGGCCGAGCAGTGTCAATCGAATACGAGGTTTTCCCGAAGCTCGCCGAGGAAGGCATGCTTTACGGTTACGCGTATGATGGCCTATGGAGGGACATAGGCAAGCCTGAAGACTACTTGGAGATAAACAGAACCCTGATCGACTCGGCACCAGCCCAGCCGAAGTGCAGAATCGGAAAAGACACAAAGCTCAATGAACCAACCGCGTTTGACAAACACGTTTCTGTGGGCAGAAAATCAGTCATAGGACCCCATGTTGTTTTAGGACGAAACGTCGCCGTCGGCAACAACGTTCACATTCAAGATTCCGTCATTCTCAGCGGGACAGCAGTTTCAGACTTTGCTGCGATAGACGGCGCAATAGTCGGCGAAGGCGTATTCATAGGAGAAAACGCCAAAATCGGAAGAGGATGCATAATCGGCGACCACGCAAAAATCAAAGACAACACAACACTCACAGAACGAGTCTCAATTTGCCCAGCGAAAGAAATCTCTGAAAGCGTATTAACGTCGAAATGCATCACTTGAAAGGAGAACAAACCTGCATGTTCACCCAAAGGCGCCTTTTTGGAACAAACGGAATCCGCGGACTAGTCAACAAGGAACTAACACCGGAAACAGCAGTCAAAATCGGAGCAGCAACAGGAACATTCTTCAAAAATGGGCGCCTCATACTGGGATACGACGCCAGAACAAGCGGGCCCATGCTTGCTAAAGCCGTAATCTCTGGCTTGAACGCGGCTGGATGCGACGTGTTTCTAGCTGGAATGGCACCGACGCCAGCCTTGCAATACGCCGTAAAGAAGCACGAAATGCACGGCGGAGTAATGGTAACTGCGTCACACAACCCGCCCGAATACAACGGAATAAAAGTCGTCTGGAACGATGGAATAGAAATCTCGCGAGAACAAGAAATACAGATCGAAAACGTATTCTTCGACGACAAAATACGCTACGCAAGCTGGGACAAGATAGGTTCAACACGCGACCTGCCCGGAGTGATTGAGGACTACCTGAAAGCAGTAGAAAAACATGTGGACGTCGTAAGAATCGCCAAAAAGCAATATCACGTTGTAGTTGACGCTGCAAACAGCGTCGGCAGCCTAGCTGCACCACGCTTGCTGCGAGAGCTAGGGTGCAAAGTTACAACCATAAACGCAAACATCGACGGAACGTTTCCTGGAAGGCTCCCAGAGCCTCGCCCCGAAAACCTTGGAGAATTGGCCGCGACCGTTAAGGCAGTGGGTGCAGATTTGGGCGTCGCTTATGATGGTGACGCAGACCGCTCAGTTTTCGTAGATGAAAATGGTGACGTTCATTGGGGCGACAAAACTTTCGCTTTGGTTGAAAAGTACTTTCTGAAAGAAAACGCTGGTGAAAAAGTTGTCACTCCAGTCAGCTCCTCAAGCCTCATCAAAGACATTGCTGACGCTTACGACGGAGAAATCGTTTGGACCAAAGTTGGAAGCGTAACTGTCTCTCAAACCATGAGAAAGCTACATGCAAAACTTGGCGGGGAAGAAAACGGCGGAATCTTCTATGGTCCCCACCAAGCGGTCAGAGACGGAGCCATGTCAACAGCCCTGATCTTGGACATAATGGCAAGAACCGGCGATAAGCTTTCAAAACTGATCGGTGAACTGCCGAGATATTTCATAGAGAAAGCCAAAATAGAGTGCCCAGAAGATCTCAAAGAGAAGGTTCTCGAAAAACTGATGGAACACACAAAAAGGCTTAATGTCAACACGATCGACGGCGTCAAAATATGGTTCAAAGACAAAAGCGCCATTTTGATAAGACCGAGCGGGACAGAACCAATCTACCGCCTATATGCTGAAGCCAAAACTCAAGAAAGCGCTGAGGAGCTTACCAAAAAGTACCATCTAGAACTCAAGAAGATAATTGACAT
>JALHSY010000091.1 GCA_022865455.1 Candidatus Bathyarchaeota archaeon | reverse complement strand
GTCTTTTCGGGTTGACAAAAGCTTGGCAAGCATCGAAGCATCTTCTTCGGTTGACAGCTTACGCACAAGATGGGACTTGGTAAAGTTGGCTTCGTTCTTTCTGACCAGCATCCAGTCCTCGACGTAGTGTTTCGCGTTTGTAAATTTCCGCTTTATGATTGGCAAGAGACTGGGCAGGGCGTGAATAATGAACTGGGTTCGAGGTGCAAACTCTCAGTTGCGAGGCTGCGTCGCTTTCGCCCTCTAGAATCACGCTTGAAACATCTGTCGCCGTGTACGTCAGAATGTAGCCTGTCAACTTTCCATTTTCAGAAGCCGCATAAACTGATGTATGTTCTGGGTCATGTTGGATGTCGTAAAAGGCGAAAACATGTTTTATAACATCTTGCTTGATAGAATTAATAACTCGCTGCTTGTTGGTCTCATCAACCTTTTCTATTGTAACCATCATTTTCCCCTCTGAACAATCGCTGGAACCTCGCTCAAAGATTGAACAACATAATCCGCCTGGAAATCCTCTCCGTCTTCAAGAAGTCTCTTGGCTTGTTCCAGAAGCTCCGCCGGCAAGCTTTTCAGAAGGTCCTGCGGGTCTGGCTGTTCTGGGTTTCTTCTAACAATTATCGCCTTAACTTTGGCACCCTTGGCAGCTAATACGTCAAGAACCAAATCTCCAACCATGAAGCAGTTCGTTGCACCTAGTTTCCTAACCGCCAATAAGATACCTTCCGGATCAGGCTTAAGTTTCCCCACATTTTCCCTTGTCACGACAATGTCGAAATGGTCCTTGAGACCATGATTTTGGAAAACAGTGTTCACCGCTTTTGCTGAGGTGTTTGTGACAAGTCCCACCTTTGTCCCAAGTTCTCTGAGCGTCTCTAGTGTTTGCAGAGTTTCTGGGAAAAGCTGTGACTTCCTAGCTGAGTCTAGTTCGTATCGGCTGAGAAACTCCTCCATTTCTTGCCGGAATCTTTGGGCATTCGCTTTGGTAAAATTCTGTTGGACGTATTCTGATGCCTTGTTACGCATTATAGTAGCGCGTTCTATCCCTTCGAGAGCGTTGGGCGGTATCCGCAGCTCTATCAGTTTCTGTCTTGTTTCGCGTCTGAACTCCAGCACATGTTGATGGTCCGCCCAAGGAGTCTCGACCAGTGTGTCCTCCAAGTCAAACAGAACTGCGACTGCCATCGTTTACTTTTGCCTCTTCCTGATTTCGTCTGTTAGCGCGTCTATTTCTTCTTCTGTGTTGTAGAAGTGTGGTGAAACCCTTATTCCGTTCGATCTCGCGGAAACAATTATGCCTTTCCTTCCAAGTTCCTCAGCGACCTGCCGTGGATTTTCAACCCTGAAGTTGACTATTCCTGAGCGACATGCCTTTTCCTCAGGCGTCTGCAGGTCTAGATTCATGTCTTTAATGGAATCTATGAGATGATCCGTCAGTCCGAGAATCCTTCTTTCAATGTTCGAAATGCCAACGCTTAGCAACAGTTTCAGTGCTTCTCTGGCGCCTACTAGACTTATGTAACTCGGTGAACCAACTTCGAAGCGTGTCGCTGTTTCCGAAAGCTCCAGCTTCCATATGTCCCAGAAATCCGTTGTGTTGAAGATTTCTTGCTTAACGCTTGCCCATCCTGTAAAGGGGGGCTCGAACTTCTGGATCAGTTCTTCCCTGACGTAGAGATAGCCTGCTCCAGGCGGGCTTAGAAGCCATTTGTAGCACGAGGCAGTTAAGAAGTCGATGTTGTCTCTTTTCACGTCGACCGAGACTGCGCCGGTTGATTGTATGGCATCGACGATGACATAGGCGCCGTGCTCATGAGCTATTTCGCTTATGGCTCGCATGTCGTGGCGAAAGCCATTGGCATATTCAACGTGACTTATGGCTACTGCCGCCGTTTTGTCGTCAACAACTCTTTCCACGTTTTCCAAGAGAACTTTTCCCTTGACGTTTTTCACATACTCCACTTCTACGCCTAAGCTCTTCCGAAGAAAAGGATAGACCACTGAAGGGTATTCCAAGTCCGTAGTAACAATTTTTGACCCGGGCTTCGGATGTAAGACATTTGCTGCAATATTCATGCCTACCGAGGTGTTCTCGACGACTGCGATCTCTCCAGTTTCGGCGTTGATAAGTTTTGCGAAAAAGGGTTTTCCCAAGTCTTCGTACTCCTTTGCGTAGGTCGCGAAACTTGACGACTCATCAATATACTTGTGCATGGCATCTGCAACTGGCTTTGGTAAAGGCGATTGGGCGGCGTGATTCAGGAATACTCTATTCTTGGTTATTGGGAATTGTGAACGAACTTTCTCGATGTTTTCCATGTCAGATTCATCCGCTTTTCTCAAGCAATACTACATTTCTGTCATCAACTATTAAAATCTCAAGGATCAACGTAGACGTCCAGTCAGATCGGAAATTCAACCTATATATAATGGCGGTAGCAGACTTTCCGAGCAGGAAGCGCCTCTATTGTTGCTGACCCTCTCATGGCTAGGGAATAGTGTTCAATGAGAAGCCGCCGAAACATGACCAATGCTTTCTTAACAGTCTTTTCAACTCGTCAACCGTTTTCTCAACAGACTTGCGACATTCAAGAGGCTCTTTCGGAGGCGCGCAAGGATCTCTAACGGTAATCTGCTCCAGCCCAACTGCACCCGCCAGAAGCGCATACCAGCAGATAGGCAGAACCTTAGGATTATAGCCGCTTCCAGGTATCAAGACAAGTCTGCCGCCGCAAACTCTCTCCGCAGTCTTCCGAATCAATTGAGACAGTTCGAAAAATCCTTGGGTCGTCAAACCCAATTCCCCAAGCATGTCCGCGAAATGCGAGTCGCTGCCGCCGTTCGCGATTATTATGTCAGGCTTAAACTCTTCAGCCAGAGGAACAAAAACTTCGTTCAAAGCATGAAGATACGTGGCGTCACCCGTTCGAGGCGGCAGGGGCACATTGACATTGTAGCCTTCACCATCGCCTTCGCCGATCTGCCAAACGAAACCCGTGCCTGGATAAATGGTTCTCGGGTCTTGATGCAGGGAGATGTACAGGACACTTGGGTCTCGATAGTAGATGTCGCTCGTGCCGTTTCCAAAGTGAACATCATAATCCAAGACCAGAAACCGTTTTACTTCGAGCTTTGTCCTCAAGAACTCTATCAAGATCGCGATGTCATTGAACAAGCAGAAGCCGCCGCCATAGTTTCTTCCAGCATGATGATACCCGCCGCCTATCGAAACTGCCCTCTTGGCTTTCCCTTCGAAAACTGTCTTGCCGCACTCAATGGCACCTCCGACGACAAGCAGCGCTGCCTCAAGAATCTCCTGCGAAACTGGCGTTTCAAAATCGTATGGTCGATTCTCTTCTGCCAAACGAAAAATCAAGTCCACATACTCCCTGTCGTGAACCCTCAGCAGATCCTCATTGGACGCTGGTTCAGGCTTCACAACCATGAGCCCTGGAAGACTAATCAAACCGTGGCTTTCAAAAAACTCCATCGCGTTTCCGAACCTGTCTCCTCTGAATGGGTGGTCTTCGCCCAGGTCATACTGCTTGAACTTTTCATGGAAAGCCACGATGACCTTGTCAGACAATCATGCACACGCTCAAACTAGGATAACTCAGACAATTCCTATAAGACTCTATGTGGCACAACGTGGCCAAATAAAAAAGGGGAAAGCAGTTAACCTCTGCTATCACGCTTCCTGCTTTTCTTCATTCTCTGCCTTGGCTGACTCCTCTGCACCTTGCACAGTTTCTTCTCTTGGCTCCGCCGGAGGCTCAGCTGATTCTTCTCTCTCCGCTGAATTTGGCTGTTCCAGAAATCTCACTTCAGGCTGCGACTTCTGCTCTTCTACCGCTTGCACTTCAATCTCTTGTTCTGCGTTTAGGTTCCCGCTCGAAAGTTGGTTCACTGCTTCATTGACAGCATCGAGTTCATGCCTTGTCGCTTCAAGCCCAGTGGACAGAAGCCCAATTTCGCGCTGATAGATTTCCTCTTCCACTTCGCCGGCCACATGCTGAATCTCATAGTTCGCAAACAGCATCTCCAGCGTTTTTATCTGGCCTTCAAGCTCCTTCATCTTAGAGCTCATCTTTTCCAACAATGCACTCCGCTGTCTCTCAATTTCTGCAATGGCCTCATCCATCTCCTTGCTGAACGAGTCGTAGGTGGACTGCGAAATTCTGCCCGTGTCCAATAGGGTGTCCAAGGCTTGCTTCTTTTTCTTAGCCATCTCCGATTCTTCGCTTAATCTCTTAAAAGAGTGTTTCCACGAAATCAATTCCAGCACCGTTTAGCCATTCACGGCGAAGGAAGGAAATAACCTTTGTTAACATGCAGGTATATCGCTAGCTGTTCAGGAGGGCTGTTTTGCCGTTGGAGACAAGGAATCGAGCTTTAAAAACAAACCAGCCCGTCAGCCTTTCATAGCGCTGAAGAGCGCAATAATCCCGCTAGCCTTCAATGTTTCCATCCTATTTCGACGCGGCTCTGCGCCCTATGTCCGTCAAACTGATGTTTAGACTTTCTATATTCAGTTTCTACTTCTTAGTCTGAATTCGAATAAAACTTAAATATCTATATCCGACTTAAAATGTTACAACGTGAATAAACATGACTGCGTTAACAATCATCCTAAGCGGTGAGAAGTTGGAAGGAAAAGTACTAAAAAAGATGCATGAAAGAATAATAAAAAACTTCATGGACATAATAATCTTGGCCGAACTGAAAACTGGGCCGCTGAGCGGTTACGACGTGATATCCTTCATCCACAACAAGTTCCACCTCCTCGTAAGCTCAGGCACTGTGTACTCACTTCTTTATTCTCTGGAAAGAAATGGGCTGATTGAAGGAACATGGAACGAGAGAAAAAGAGTCTACAAGCTCACCGAGAAAGGCGAAAAAACAATAGAAACGATACTGGGCGCAAACGACAAGATCAACAACTTCATAACAAGCCTCCTGAAAGTCCAATACACCCCCTAAATTTTTCAATATGCCTGAGCTAATCGAAACGCTAAAGAACACCCTTTCCACATCTAAGAGCGAAAGCAAAGGCCACAATGGGCCCGTAGCTCAGTAAGGACAGAGCACCGGGCTTTTAAGCGATAAGCTTTGCATGGAAACCCGGTGGTCCCGGGTTCAATTCCCGGCGGGCCCGCCATGGCTTTCAGGAAGGCCTTCTCGTTCCGTTAGGCATATCGTTGTTGGCTTGGCCGTGCAGAAGGAGGGAGAAGTCTGAAGCTGCATTCTATTCAGGCCGGACTGCCTGGTATTGCGGTTGTACTTGCGCAACAGAAGCTGAAAATGCGGAAATTTCGCAGAATCTAGACAAGGAGGAATTAGGAGATGACGGAAGCCTTCTCCTTTCTCCCGCTTGGGCTGAAACTGTATGTGGTTGACTGTTTATAAAACGGTTGCTTTTGTGTCGGTATATATCGTTTTTGAAAATATGCCGTTTTGTGTGCTCATTACGTTCTCGAAACTTCGCTTTTAGGCGTGTTCAAGACTGGTATTTCTTGGATAGAGATGTTCGATAACATAGTCTCTGGCGCGCTTCAGATGCTCGTGGTGCTTTTCTGGATTCTCTTAGCCTCAATCATAGTCTGGGGCGCGCTGTGGATGCGCTCATACAAGAAAGGCTGAGCAGAGCAAGTTGCGACTTGTTCTAGTATAGTGCTGATTGAGTGAAAGGCTCGTTTGCTCTGGCGTTTTGTGTTGATGAGTAATACGAAACACATAAATCCGTTTCTCCCTTTCTACCAAATCTAGTCGGGCGGTAGCTCAGCTTGGTAGAGCTTCCGAGCAGGCCAGCTGTGCTGGCAGGCGGAGACGCTGTAGACATCTGCCCTTGGTGGGTGTTGCTCAGCTACCAAGCACACATGCAGAGACCGGAGCGTCGCCGGTTCAAATCCGGCCCGCCCGACCAAGCCTAGTCAGTTAAGGCAAGGCGGATTTGCTTTCGCTTTCAGCAAGCGGCTCAGTTCTTGTGATCTCTATTCTCAGGATATGCTTTTGAAGAATCAGGTCTGGTTCATCGTTCAGAGTTCTCACACAGATCTTTTGCATGCGGGCATCTTTTTTCTGACGGTGCGGGAAACCGTGAAAGAGCTGTCGCTTGGACTGAAGACTTATTAGTAATGTTGGAAGCTGATATTTGGGGCAAGTCCATGGCAAGAAGGAAAACTTGGTCTGAGAAACTGGAGAACAGCAAGGGCCTGCCGAAAGTGGAAGAAATCACTGACAAGATGAGCAAGAGGTGGGGGACGGGCACAGTGGTTATCCCAGCCCCCATGGAAGTTGATGAAGTAATGAGAAGAGTGCCTGAAGGAAAACTCATCACGATTAACGAGATTCGCGCAGTTCTTGCTCGGAAACACGGAACGACCATTGGGTGTCCAATAACCACAGCATTTTCGCCTGGGTTGCTGCCAACGCCGCTGAAGAAAAGAGGCAGCAGGGCGGAGAAGACATTACTCCTTACTGGCGGACTTTGAAGACTGGCGGTGAGATAAACGAGAAATATCCCGGCGGAGTCGAAGGGCAGAAGGGACTTCTGGAGAAAGAGGGACATAAAGTGGTTCAAAAGGGCAAGAAACATGTCGTTGCCAACTACGAAAAATCATTGGCAAAAATGTAACAAGTGTCACACTTCGGTCTTCTAAGTTGCACCACGTGAAAGTGGACGTGTCAAGTCTTATATGACTTCAGATGTGATTATGCTTGCAAAGCAGGCTTCACCGAACGGTGGGAAGAATGTTGTTTGAGGGTTCAAACAGGGTCAGCTTGATAAAGCCTTCGTCGATTCGAAGAATGCTTGAGCTTTCGGCAGGAATGAAGGACGTCATTCACTTGGAGCAAGGCGAGCCAGACTTCACAACTCCGACGCACATTTTGGAATCAGCTATTGAGGCGACGAGGAAAGGGTTCACTCACTATACGGATACCAATGGAACGCTGGAACTTCGCGAAGCCATAGCCGAGAAGCTTGAAGCAGACAACGGCATTGAAGTTGATCCGCAGACTGAAGTAACCGTCACTTCGGGTTCCCAAGAAGCGATGCTGATCGCCGCGTTGGGGTTTCTGAATTCAGGCGACGAGGCGCTGATTCTTGATCCGTACTACCCTGCATGTTTCGAAGACACATTATTGGCGGAAGCGAAACCCGTCACAGTCCAACTAGACGAGGAAAGAGATTACCAAATCCACGTTGAAGCCTTGGAAAGGAAGATTACAGAGAGAACCAAGATGATTTGGATGTGCAACCCGTCTAACCCAACGGGACACGTGTTCTCAAAGCAGGACATTGAAATCATAGCCGAAGTGGCGCGCAAACACAACCTGATAGTTTTTGCTGATGAGATATACGAGAAAATTGTTTACGATGGCACAAGGCACGTCAGCATAGGTTCCTTGCCTAGCATGGAGGATAGAACGATAACATTGAATGGCTTCTCAAAAGCGTACGCGATGACTGGATGGAGGATTGGATATGTGGCGGCTGGAGAGAAGCTCTCAGCAACCTTGCGCAAACTACATTACTACGCCGTCTTGTGTCCAAACGGGATTTCGCAGAAGGCAGCTGTTGCCGCGTTGGTGGGCCCACAGGATTGCGTTCAGGAAATGGTGGCCGAATACAGCAGGAGAAGAAAGCTCGTGCTTAGTGAACTTGGCAAGATTAGGTCTCTGTTCTGTACTGTGCCAAAAGGTGCATTCTACGTTTTTCCAGACTTCTCAAGCTTCGAAAAGTCCGACGAGGCATTCGCGTCCTATTTGCTGAAGGAAGCTAGAGTGGTCACTGCTCCTGGCTCTGGCTTCGGCAAGGCTGGCGAAGGGCATCTCAGAATATCATACTCTGTCTCTTACGAACAGCTTGAGGATGGAATGAGGCGAATTAGAACGTGTTTGGAACACGTCGCATAGACCGTGCCATGATTGGGCTGTGATTACTGTCTTTTGATCGTGACTGTCCCCTTTTCGGCATCTACCTTCACGAAGTCGCCAGTCTGTATGGCTTCAAACGGGTCCCTTTCCAACCTGTCCACTAGAGGAACCTTCACCATAAACGCACTGACAACGAGGACAGTTTCCACGTCCTTAACAATCATCGCTTTTGGAGCAACGTTATGCGAAGCCAGCTTGAAGAGGCCGTCTATCTGAACCACCGAACTGGCCTTTCCCGACGGAAACACAAGCACCTTACCTGCAAGATTCTTTCCAGCCAACTCGTGACCTTTCTCTCTAACTACGCCTGTCTTGGGATCTGTCAGGTAGAAGCAGATAGGTTCATGCGAAACCAGAGCCTCACCCTCGCCGTAGCCGCCTATGATTTTGTGACATTTCAAGATGGTTTCAGAGCTTTTCATTCACACTTCCCCTTGATCGCGGCTTCAATGCAGTCCTGCAATCTGGAAACTATGACGTCTTTGAATCTCCTGTAGTAGGCGCATTTAGGCGAGTCCGTCATGCCCACCTTGTTCTTGTATGCAATCCAGCACGGTTCATCTATGCACGTGTCGACTACAACGTGCCCGCCAGCTCTCTCGATAATATCCACATACCCCGTTCTTTCTGCCAACATCTTGGTCGTGGCTGACGTGCAAACCCAAAACGAAACACCGTCGTGTATCTTTTTACCGTCCAACAGCCTGGCCACTTCCTCCACCTGTTTGAGCGTGTAATGTGGACAGCCAAGCATGACAAAGTCTATTTTCCCGCTTATCGTTTGAAGCTCTTCGCAAGCCTGTTTGAGTTCGCGGTCGGTTACAGTGATTTCGTCCACTGGAGTGTCGCCTTGGAAGGCCTCTTTGACAGTTTTGGCTTCAATAGTAAAGCCGGGAATATAAAACATGGATATGGCCCCTGACACGTTTGACATCGCGCAGAAGTTTATGAGTTCCTCGGTGCTCGGCTGCCTTGTTACGCCAGTGAAAACTGGGATTCCGTAACCTATCTGCTTGCCCACGTAGTATCCCAGAAGGGTGTAGTCAAACTCGTCCTTCAACGCTGCTTCCACCTTGATCAAATGCGTGCCTTTCCGATTCTCCTTAATATGTAGCCCATATTTCGGAGTCTTCCCCACTACTCCTGCGGCCAGAGCACTTTGGGCTGCTTCCCTATTTGTTCTAGCACCAATGACAGAATTCACGTAGGGTGTGGCGCTTGACTCCGAAAACGCAACGATCTCACCGTACAGTGGGATGTTCTCTGCCAAGTACGGTACACAACTCCAACTGAGTATCGCGCCTACTCGCTTGTAGGCTTCCATGACTCTCCGAGCGACTTCAGCCTCGTCTTTCGGAATGAAATCAAACAAGTCGTCGAAATATTCAATGTCATACACCGGGTTTGTGCTGGTGGGCACCTTGCAGCGAGCTCCTCCGTTGGCCAGAAGCTCAACGAAGTACAGGTCTCCTTCTTGTCCGCTTGAAGCGGCATGCGCACGGCTTATGGGAATCATTTTCTCGGCGTCATAGGCGTCTCCTATCGCCACCAGCAACTCCATTGCTTTTTGCGTTCCTTCCCCGCATTCGCCCTTGAGGATTCTTTCTTCCTCTTTCATCAAGTGCATTTCAATTCACCTTCTGCCTCTTCGCCGTTACTAACAGGCGTTTTGAACGTGGTCCTCCAGAAACTTCACAACATTATCAATGCAAATGTCAGTGCATCTCTTCGCCGCCTCGACAGTGTGAAACCCGATGTGAGGAGAAAGTATCACATTGTCAAGCTTGAACAAGGGGTTATCTTTGTCTGGCGGTTCACGTTCAAGCACATCTAGGCCGGCGAAAGAGATTCTGCCTGATTTGAGCGCTTCCACCAAGGCGTTCTCATCGATTACTTTGCCTTGGGACGTGTTGATTATGACTGCGTGGTTCTTCATAGCTTCGATTTCTCTCTTCCCTATTAGTCTCTCCGTTTCCGATGTCAAAGTAACATGCAAAGTTATGACATCGCTTTCTTTTAATAGCGTTTGAAGGTCGACGTATTTCATCCCGATTTCTTCTGTCCGTTTCAGGTTTGGGTACTTGTCGTAGCCCAAAACCTGCATTCTGAAAACCTTGGCTATCTCAGCGACTCGGCAGCCTATGACACCCGTTCCAATCACGCCCAAAGTCTTTCCCGCCAACTCTCTACCAGCGAATGGTC
>JALHSY010000090.1 GCA_022865455.1 Candidatus Bathyarchaeota archaeon | reverse complement strand
GATTTCGCACAGCATGTTGTAAAGCTCGTCGCCGCCCTCAACTTTCGAGAAAAGGTCTCTTTCGGCTTTGAGTATGCGCCCCATGGTTTGATATGTTTGTTTCCATTCCAGCTCACGCCATAGCATTCGATAGTTTTTCAGTTCTATCCACGCTCTGAAAGTGAGAACGGCGAACATGCCTAAGGTAAGCAAAAGGTTCAATATGTAAATGTCCAGCAGGTCCATTCTGTTTCACCTCCTTGGTCCGGCCTTTTTGTATTCTATTGGGCAAAACGCATTTAAATGAAACGTGCTATAGCATGTCTAGCGAGTGTTTCCATGAGCGAAGTTTTGCCACACCTAGGTTTCCAGGTTGGAATAGGCGCGGTGGGCGGATTCATAGCTGGATACGCTGTGAAGAAGATAAGCAAGCTGGTGGCCATTGTTGTAGGCTTGTTCATAGCTGCGCTCATTTACTTGAGCATAAGGGGAGTCATAAGCATAAACTACGACGCACTCTGGAAATCGTTAGCTGACTCGCTCGGGCTGGCTACCTCAGCGTTTTCGTGGATCGTCGGGGTGATATCTCTTCTGCCATTCGCAGGAAGCTTCGTTGCTGGCTTTCTGCTTGGTTTCAAGTTAGGATAGCGAAATAGTTTAAATTCCTGCGGATTCTTTATCCTTTAAAAACCTATGCATCGTAGTGTTATTGGAGCGTCCAAAGTTTGGAGAGGTTTCCAGCACAAGAGTACAGGCTTCCATTCTTTAAGGAATCTGGCTACGTTAGGAAACTGTGTCCTAAATGCAAGAAGTATTATTGGACGCAGAACCCGAAACAGGAAACTTGCGGTGAAGCAACTTCAGAAGACTGTGCATCTTACACTTTCATAGGTAACCCGCCGACAAAAAAGAGCTTCACCCTGCCCCAGATGCGAGAGGCTTTCCTATCATTCTTCGAGAAACACGGACATGCACGCATAGAGCCCTACCCTGTTGTGGCCCGGTGGCGGGACGACATCTACCTTACGCATGCGAGCATAATCGATTTCCAGCCGTACGTGACTGAAGGAATTGCGCCGCCTCCTGCCAACCCGCTTGTGATTTCCCAGCCGTGCATCCGCATGGTGGACATAGCGAACACAGGCCCGACTTTCGGCAGGCACATGACCATTTTTGAGATGGGCGGAGCGCACGCGTTCAACTATCCTGACAAGGAACTCTATTGGAAAGATCAAACCGTGCGGTATCATCACGACTGGGTGACCAAGGATTTGGGCGTGAAGTCCGAGGAGATTGTGTACAAGGAGGAGGTTTGGTCTGGCGGCGGAAACGCAGGTCCATGTGTAGAGTCTATCGTTCGAGGTTTGGAAGTTGCCACACTGGTTTTCATGCAGTACAAGGTGGTAAATGACAAGTTCATCAAACTGCCTATTCGAACGGTTGACACAGGCTACGGAATAGACCGCTACGCGTGGCTCAGTCAAGGAGCGCCCAGCGGCTTCCACGCCATCTACGGCAACTTGCTCGGCAAGATTTTCAAGATGGCCGGGTTGACCAGAATTGACAGTGAACTGCTGAACAGGATAGCTAGGGTTTCTGGATTAGTGAATCTGGACAAGACTGCGAGTCGGCTGAAGACTCGGAAAAAAGAGGCGGAGCTCGTCGGGATGAGAGTTGATGAGCTGGACAGGTTTCTGGTCCCAATAGAAAATGCTTTTGCAGTTGCGGACCACACGAAAAGCTTGAGTTTCATCCTGTCCGAAGGGGTTGTGCCTTCGAACATTCAGGAAGGGTATCTGGCGAGGCTTCTTTTCCGCAGGATCTACAGGCTTCTGAGAATGCTGCAGATTCCAGACAAGCTGTACGACATCGTTGACATGCAAGTTGACTTATGGTCTAAAGACTTCCCGCAGTTGAGGGAAATGCGGAACGAGATAACGGAGATGCTCAAAAGCGAAGAAGTCAAGTTTGAAGAGACTATTGTACGCGGAGAGGGAATGGTGAAACGCATCTCCAACGAGTTGAAAGCTGGAAAGAAGAAGGCAATTCCAATGGAAACTCTGGTACAGCTGTATGATTCGCATGGGCTACCGCCTGAAATCGTCAAACAGGCAGCAGAAAAAGAGCGGTTGGATGTCGAGATTCCAGACAACTTTTACGCTTTGATTGCTCAGAGGCACATGCAGGTTTCCAAGCCAGTGGAAGAGGAGGAAGTGAAGCACGAGGAATGGCTTGAGACCGCGGTGGAGAAACTTCCAGCAACCGAACAGCTGTACTACGAGGACCAGTACACGCACGAGTTCGAAGCTAAGGTTCTGAAAGTGGTAGGTAAGGAGTACGTAGTTCTCGACGGGACATGCTTCTATCCCGAGGGCGGAGGGCAACCAGCAGACGAAGGCCATCTTAAGTTTGACGAAAGGAAGACGGAGGTTGTCGACGTTCAGAAAGTGGGCAAGGTAATCGTTCACAAGGTGAAGGGCCCTCCGCCGAAGATGGGTAGTGTTGTTAAGGGCGAGCTTGACTGGGATAAACGGTACAGTCTCATGAAAAATCACACGGCGACTCACGTGGTCGGCGGAGCAGCAAGACGCGTGCTTGGACAACACGTTTGGCAGTATGGAACACAGAAAGGCACTGAAAGCTCCAGGCTCGACATCTCGCACTATCGCAGGCTGACGCTGGAAGAGGTGCAGAAGATTGAGATACTGGCGAATCAAGCAGTTCTGCGAAACATCCCAGTCGAAACTACGTGGATGCCGAGGAATGAGGCAGAAAGCCGCTATGGGTTTAGGCTTTATCAGGGTGGGGCAGTGCCTGGCAAGGAGATTCGTGTTGTGAGAGCAGGAGACTGGGACGTTGAAGCTTGCGCAGGAACGCATTTGAAGAACACAGGTGAGATCGGGTTTATCAAGATCATCCATTCGGAAAGGGTTCAAGACGGGGTGGAAAGGCTGACCTATTCAATTGGGATTCCAGCAGTGAAAGCTGTGCAGGAAAACGAGAGGTTGCTTGTGAAGCTTTCAGAGACTTTGAATGCGCCGCTCGAGAAGCTGGACAAGACGGTAGAGAAGCTTGCCAGAGAATTTAAGGAGGCGAGTGCTGAGCGACGGAAGCTCATCAAGGAACTGGCCGAAAAAGAAAGCGCTGGCGTGAGCGGCAAGACTATGGAAAAGGCGGATGAAGTGAACGGAGTTAAGGTTGTGATTCGGGATTTTCAGGAGTCCATTGATGTCGAGCGCATGGTTCAGACCGCAAACGAAATGATCAAAAGAGACGACGCAACAGTTGCACTATTCTACGGATCGGATGGGGAAAATGTGAGGATAATGGTCATGGCTGGGAAGACAGCACTGGAGAAAGGCGTGGACGCTGGCGAAATGGTCAGGGAAGCTTCAAAGACGATTGGTGGCGGAGGAGGCGGAAGACCAAATTTCGCTCAGGGCGGCGGGACACAGACCGATAAGCTGCCTGAAGCCGTTGTGAAGGCGGAGGAGATCCTGAGAAAGCAGCTAAAGCCCTAATGTAGGAATTTCCCATGAAGTATAGAAGATTCGGAAAACTAGACTGGAAAGTGTCAGCCTTGGGATTCGGGGCAATGCGGCTGCCCATCATCTGCGGCGAAGCTGGGAGGATCGATGAGCCCGAAGCGACCACGATGATAACATTTGCCATTGACCTCGGTGTGAATTACATAGACTCAGGCTACACCTATCACAAAGGAAACAGTGAAACTCTACTCGGCAAAATCCTGAAGGGAGGATATCGTGAGAAAGTGAAGGTGGCCACTAAGATGCCGACTTGGCTCGTCAAGTCCCATCAAGATATGGACAAGTGCCTGAACGAGCAGCTCAGTAAGCTTCAACTAGATCACCTCGATTTCTACCTGCTCCACGGCCTAAACAAGGAACGATGGCAAAGACTCACAGAGTTGGACGTACTCTCGTGGGCTGAGAGGAAAATGGATGAGGGAAAATTCGAGCATTTTGGCTTCAGCTTCCACGACGAATACGAAGTGTTCAAGAACATCATAGACAGCTATGAGCGGTGGACGCTATGCCAAATCCAATACAACTACGCGGATGCTGGATACCAAGCAGGCACAAGAGGGCTGAAATACGCGGCTTCCAAGGGCCTTGCAGTCGTTGCCATGGAACCAATAGCAGGCGGAAGACTAGCCATCAAGCCTCCGAAAGAAGTTCAGACCACGTGGGACGAATCTGGCATTAAGAGAACAGCTGCGGAGTGGGCTCTCCAATGGGTGTGGAATCAACCTGAGGTGTCAGTTGCCCTCAGCGGAATGAGCACGATGAAACAAGTCGAGGAAAACATGAAAAGTGCAGACAGCTCAGGCCCGGGTCTCCTTACTGAGAAAGAACTTGAACTCATCAATCGAGTCTCTCAGAAATATCGAGAACTGGGTTTCATCGGATGCACTGGCTGCGGCTACTGCACGCCATGCCCCGAGGGAGTAAGCATACCTCAAATAGCCTCGTTCTTCAACGAGTTCTTTGTGAAGAACAGAAGCGATGAGGTCAGGAAGAAGTACTTGCAGCAGATCTCGCCTGAATGCCGAGCCGAGAGATGCGTCAAATGTGGAAAATGCGAGGAGCTCTGCCCACAGCAGTTGCCAATACGAGAAATCCTGAGCAGAGTCACCTGGCTCTTCGAACAGGGAACTTAACAAGGTCTTCGAAACTTGATATAGCCGTAAAGATTGACAAAAAATAGTAAAGATTTAATGTTTGTTCGCACTGTTTGGTCTAGTGGTGTTAAACGTGAGGAATTGCGTTCTCTGTCCGTGATGACAAAACCTTTAATACGCCACGAATCCACTCAAAAAGCTTTGTGGAATTTTTGAGAGCAATCGAAGAAAAATGGCAAGGAAAATGGGAAAAGGCCAAGATTTTCGAGGCCGATCCTGATCCGAAAAAGCCCAAATACTTCATAACCGTAGCCTACCCATACCCAAATTCTCCCCAGCACATCGGCCATGGAAGAACCTACACCTTGGCAGACGTGCACGCACGGTACATGCGGATGCGTGGCTACAACGTGCTCCTGCCAATGGCGTTCCACTATACAGGCACGCCTGTTTTGGCAATGGCTAGACGCCTAGCAGACAACGACACAGGTTTAATAAACGACTTCATCAACGTCTACAAAATCCCAAAAGAAAAAGTGAAAGAATTCACCGACCCAATGACTCTAGCGAGCTTTTTCCACCAAGAAATCAAAACAGGCATGAAAGAAATAGGCTTCTCAATCGACTGGAGACGTGAATTCACAACAATAGACCCACACTACAACCGTTTCATAGAATGGCAATTCCAAAAACTGCGCAAAGCAGGATACATAAGCCGCGGAAGCCACCCAGTCGGCTGGTGCCCCAAAGACGGAAACCCCGTAGGCCAACACGACACGGTCGGCGATGTAGAACCAGAAATAGGCGAATTCACCCTGATAAAATTCCGACAAAACAACCTCGTCTTCCCAACCGCCACCCTGCGCCCCGAAACAGTCTTCGGTGTAACCAACATCTGGCTAAATCCGAAAACCAAGTACGTGAAAGCCGCTGTAGACGCCGAGCAGTGGATAGTCAGCAAGGAATGCGTAGAGAAGCTTACCCACCTGAATCGCAAAGTCAAGGTCTTAGAAACTTTCGGAGGAAAAGACCTCATAGGAAAGCTTGTGGAAAACCCCGCGACCAAGACGAAAATTCCTATCCTGCCAGCAGATTTCGTTGATCCGAAAAACGCCACAGGCGTTGTCATGTCCGTCCCAGGACACGCACCATATGACTACGTGGCGCTGGAAAATCTCAGAAAGACACCTTCACAGCTGAAAGAGTATGGGCTGGCACCTAAAACGATAGAGTCTGTCAAACCAATCTCACTCATTGAAGTGCCAGGCTACTCAGAGATTCCAGCGGCTGACGCCGTCAGAAAAATGAACATTAAGGAACAGACTGATCCAAAACTGGAAGAAGCTACGAAAGAGGTTTACAGACACGAGTTCCACAATGGCATAATGAAACCCAACACCGGCAAATACTCCGGCCTCTCAGTTAATGAAGCAAAAGACAAAGTCAAACAAGACCTGATCGCAGAAGGCAAGGCCACGACAATGTACGAGCTTTTGAACAGACCTGTACTGTGCCGCTGCAAAACAGAATGCATCGTCAAGATCGTCCAAGACCAATGGTTCATCGACTACGGAAAACAGGAATGGAAAACCCTTGCCCACAAGAACCTGGACAACATGGAAATACTGCCTGAAGAACTGCGATCAGAATTCAACAATGTCATCGACTGGCTTCATGAAAAAGCTTGCGCAAGAAAATCGGGCATGGGCACACGTTTGCCATGGGACAAAGACTGGATCATCGAGTCACTGTCTGACTCCACTATCTACATGGCCTACTACACCATAGTCAAACACATAAAAGAGCACAAACTCCAGCCCGCTCAATTGACAGACGAAGTCTTCGACTACGTCTTCCTTGGAATCGGAAAAACCGCTGAAATAGCCCAAAAAGCCAAGCTAGACGCAAAGATTATCGAAGAGATGCACAGCGAGTTCATGTACTTCTACCCCCTTGATAGCCGTCACTCCGGACGCGACCTAGTGCCCAACCACCTGACTTTCATGATATTCAACCACACCGCCATATTCCCAGAGAAGCTGTGGCCCCGCCAGATCGCAACGAACGGCAGCGTAATGATGGAAGGCGCAAAGATGAGCAAATCCTTCGGAAACATAATCCCCCTGCGAGAAGGCCTAGCAAAATTCGGAGCCGACCCTATCAGGCTAAGTGTCCTGTCAACAGCGGAGCTGCTGCAAGATGCCGAATTCAGTCCAGCAATAGCCAAATCCATGCGTGAGAGATTGGAGCGCCTGTACAAGTTCGCGTCCGAAGTCGCCAAGAATTCACGCAACACGAAAACCTCAGAAAACTCGTTGACAGCAATAGACAAGTGGATGCTGAGTCGATTGCAAGAGCACATAAGAAAGGCAACTGAAGCCATGGATAAATTAGCCGTTCGCAAGGCCATACACAGCGTACTATATGAGTTGGAGCAAGACTTCCAGTGGTACCAAAAACGCATAACAGCCCAGAAAGGACATAAGAAAAGCGCCACAGATTTCGTGCACAGCCAAGTCTTGGACGCGCAGATCCGAATGCTGACGCCAGTTGCTCCTCACTTATGCGAAGAACTGTGGAAAATGATGGGTGAAAAAGGCTTTGTCTCCCTAGCATCATGGCCCACTGCAGACGAATCCATGATAAACATCGAAGCCGAGGAAAACGAAACCCTCGTCATGGACGTGTTAGAAGACACATTGAACATTATGAAGGCAACGGGAATGACCCCGAAGAAAATATACTATTACACTGCTTGCTCATGGAAGTGGAAAGTCTACCTCGAAATGCTGGAGAAGGCAAGGCACGGCGAAGCGAAGTTGAGCGAGATTATGAAAGAATTAGCCGCAGAGGAGGATTCGAAGAAGAATATGAAAGAGATCGCCAATTTTGCCCAAAAAGCACTGAAAGAAGTGAACAGAATCCCTCAAGACAGAAGGGAAAAGGTGCTCAAGATGAAAGCATTAGACGAGAAAGCGGCGATCGAAGACGCGAAGGACTTGCTGAAACAGCGGTTGAAAGCACAAGTCGAGGTATACGACGAAGAAGACAGCCAGCGTTACGATCCGAAATACAAGGCTGCTTTGTCGACGCCATTCAAACCTGCAATCTACATTGAATAGGCAAATGTCACAACATTCTACTCATAGAAGTCAGAGTTCGACTATTGACTTTAATGTGGTAGTTTCTTCGACCGCTACTCGTAGTAGTCACATAGAAGTCCTTCTCTTCACTGAGGTCACTCCCATACAACAACGCGAGAATAGTGCGGCAAACATTAACCGTGGTTAACCTGTCATCGCTAATTATCTTTTCAACTTCCCCCTGCAGAATCCTGGGGTTAATTGCGTAAACTGTTTCAGAACCCTGCCCAGTTCTTTGATAATGCATCTCCATGTCTTTCAAAAGAAACTGGACAATATCGTAATACGGTGACCTGCGACCGCGTATCAACTCTACGTAGTTCACTAGAGGGATCGGAACCCCGCTTACCCTTATTTCCGACATGGCCTTCCCCCCAAAACATGTTTAAAGCGACGCCCATTTAAAAACTTTAAGGTAAACTCTCTTACAGAGGATTATTCTACCCCAATCGGCCCTAGAAGCCTGCAGTCTGAGAGATAAGACTATATTTGAGGTCTTTAAATCAAGTCGTGTGGATCCGTAGCGCAGCATGGATACGATTTGCCATAAAGCGTGTCGGCCTTCTAAGCTGTAACGCTGAGGAAAGCCGAAAGTCCTGGGTTCAAATCCCAGCGGATCCGCCAACACCATCTCTAAGTCAACAGAAACAGGATGCTGTTCGAGTTGCGAACGGAAATTTTAAATTAGCATTGCAATAATAAATCGTAAGTGTTTTAAGATTTGACTCAATACTGTGTAAGGGATTGTTATGAGCACACACGCAGACGATTTGAAGCTTCGCCTAATGACCATTGAACTGCTCAGAACGGCGAAGTACAAGAGAAACATCACTTACCGAGAGTTAGCTTCCAAGACGGGTTTGCCCGTCACCGTCTTAAGCAGGTATGCGAAGGGGCATGTCTTGCCGAACACCTCACGCGCGAAGCAGCTGTGGAAAGTACTGACGAAGCTTGTCGGTTTAGAAACCGAATTGCGAAGCAGAATAAAATTCGATGAGGACGGGTATTTTGACAATACCGAGATCGTAGGAGACTTCAACATTCTTCAACAGGCGGCTAATCATGCGCTCGCAAATTTCGCTGGAAAACGCGTGACGAAAGTCTTGACAGCCGCCGTTGACGGAATTCCATTGGCAACAATGGTTTCAAATGCTCTCGGGGTGAATCTCGTGGTGGCAAAAAAGAATAAGGAAGTCGGTGTCAAGGCCTTCTTGGAAGAAACCTACGTGCTCAGGGGTTCAGGAGTGACCGTGACACTCTACATTCCGAAAGACGCGCTTAAGAAGCGGGACAGCGTCCTCGTGATTGATGACATGATCAAGACGGGAGAAACTCAAGCCGCATTGATAAATCTTGTGCGGAAGGCGCGGGCTGAGATGTCAGGACTCTTCTCGCTCATTGCTGTCGGGGACGAGTGGAAGAAAGCGCTGAAGCTTTCCAGCGACTGTCCAGTAGAAGTCATTACGTACGTTAAGGCACCCTATGACCAGAGTGCCCACTATTGACCAGAGGCAGGCTGTGCCTTTTCTTTCTGCGAGAACCCTTCCCGAGTCTGACCAGCGCAGTTTCGAAATTGACGAAAGACTTTCTACGAATCTTGTTTCTAGCCCAGAAAGCTTTCAACTGTTCTAAAGCTTCTTCAGCCGTCGCATCGTTCTTCACTATTCCAAGTTCTTGAGCTGCAAGGACTACTAGCGCAGTCGGGTTCGGTTCGGCTTTTTCCCAGACGGCGCGCAGTTCTCTAAGAAAAATGCTCACCGTCACGTTGCCGACACCCCTCCCCAAATTTTTTAACCGGTTCTCAAAATCATGTGCGCCAGAAGACTCGCTGTGAATGAGGCAGAGGCTTCCACTGTACTTTTCCGTGAGGTTTCGAGCAACTTCCAGAAGCTTATCTGCGGTCTTGAAGTCGTAACGCGTGTAACCACCTTCATCTAGTATCTTGACCAAATCATCCCAACCTGTCTTGAGGATTTGTTTCGGCGTCAAAACACCGTGTTTCTGGAAGCAACTGTAAGTCTTGACAACCGATGATTCCGTCTTAGGCGCCCCGAACAACAAGGATGCCAAGAACCATTTGAAAACCTCGTCTTCTTTCCCTTCTGAGATATCTATGCCCAGAATCTCAGAGTACTTCTGTCCTCGGCTTTCAACGAGCGCTCTCACGTCTTCTGCTTTCATAGCTTTCCTTTCTTGCTGACAAATCTTATACGGTTAACGCATACACCGTTATTTGAGGCCCAACCTTGCGAACGATAGAATGGCACAATGGAACGGTCAAAACGATAGATCAGACAAAGCTTCCAAACGAGACAGTATCCATCAAGATGAGCAACTGTGAGGATGTTGCTGACGCGATAAGAACCATGAAAATCAGAGGCGCGCCGCTCTTGGGGGCGGCTGCAGCTTTCGCCCTCGCTTTAACAGCTCACAATTCGAAAGCAAGAACCAACGAGCAACTTGTTGATGAACTGGAAGAGGCAGCGGAAAAGATTAGACGAACGAGGCCCACTGCAGTTAATCTTTTCTGGGCGTTGGACAGGGTTTTGGGCAAGGCGAAAGCCTATTCTGGAAACACTGAGGGCTTGGCTGCCTTCGTTGTTGAGGATGCGAAGAAAATTGCTGACGAGGATGTAGCGGCAAATCGTTTGATCGGCAAATTCGGTGCCAAGCTTGTTGCTGAGGGAGATGTTATTTTGACTCATTGTAATGCTGGGGCTTTGGCTGCTGTTGAGTATGGCACTGCGTTAGGTGTCGTGAGGGCTGCGTGGGAGCAGGGCAAACGAGTCAGAGTCATGGCTACTGAGACTCGTCCACTCTTGCAGGGAGCAAGATTGACAACCTATGAGCTCAAACGGGACAGCATACCAGTCACGTTAATCACTGACAACATGGTCGGCTACGTAATGTACAGACGAATGGTTGACAAGGCCATAGTGGGCGCTGACAGGATAGTCAGAGATGCTGTTATCAACAAGATTGGAACGTTCACGGTGGCGGTTCTCGCCAAAGAACACAAGATTCCCTTCTACGTTGCCGCTCCAACATCCACCTTTGACTTCGCGCATACGTCAGCTCAAGTCATCATTGAAGAGAGAAAACCTGAAGAAGTCACTCATATGGGCTCGCAACGGATCGCTGCTGAAGGAGTTGACGCTCTGAACCCGGCTTTCGACGTGACTCCGCTCGACTACGTGAATGCGATTATCTGCGAAAACGGCATTTTATATAAGCGAGACTTCGTTAAGTTTAAGGCCAAGCACCATCAACGAAGACCGGTTGAGGACTTGCATGAGTAAGAACAACGAAAAAACAGTCAGTCCCTCGGAACTCAGAACAAGAGGGATTCTTGCAGAAAAAGGCGTCAGAATCAGCGAAAAACAAGCAGTGGACGAGCTTTCTTCAAGAGGATACGGCGTCACTGAAGGCAAAGAGCTGTTGCTCACCTTCTACGAGGCACTTTACCTTCTGGACAGAGGGGTGCTGGAAGTTAAGGGTAAGAAAGGTAGAGCAGTTGGATTTCAAGAACTGTTGCAGCATTACAAAGCTGTTAACGAAAACGCTTGGGCAGGGTACTTGGTTTATCGGGACTTGAGAAGCCGTGGGTATGTTGTGCGAGAAGGTTTCGGTTCAGGCGTTGACTTCCGAGTTTACGACCGCGGAGACTACAGCAAAGACACTGCCAAGTATTTGATCACAAGTCTTCAAGAAGGAAAACCTATTTCGATTGAGGACTTATCCAACGTGTCAAAGCAGACTCTGAGCCTAAAAAAGGAACTGATTCTGGCGGTTATGAGTCGGAGAGGAGAAGTAGTTTACTATTCCATATCCGAATTGACTCTGAAATAACGTTGGAGAAATAGTAAGATGCCTGAGTTCAAAACTGTTCGTGGAATGAGGGATTTTCTGCCCGAAGAAGCCGAAATGATGAAATACATAGAAGGCAAAGCCAGAAAGACAGCTGAGCTTTACGGGTATAAAGAAGTAATGACGCCAGTTGTGGAGTCATACGAGCTTCTGGCCACGAAAGCAGGTGAAGAAGTCCGCTTGCGCATGTTCGCCTTCAAGGACTTGGGCGGCCGCATGGTAGCTTTGCGACCAGAGTTCACGCCTTCAGTTGCTAGACTTGTTGCAACAACCTTGAGAAACGAGCCGAGACCCTACAGGCTTTTCTGTTTAGGCAGTCTTTACCGGTATGATGAACCACAAAGAGGACGTTACAGAGAGTTTTGGCAGTCGGACTTTGAACTTGTAGGGTCAAGCAAACCAGAAGCGGACGCTGAGATATTGATGCTGACAGCCAGCCTGATGGGAGCCGCTTGTCTCAAGAAACTCGCTTTCAGAGTTGGGCATGTCGGAGTTTTGAGAGGAATAATGAGTCAAGAAAAACTGCAGGACAAAGTTCAGGACACGGTTATGCAGTTGATGGACAAAAAGCAGTATGATGACGCGTTTAAGGTGGTTGAAGAAGCCGGAGGGTCAGAGAAGTGTTTAGCAGCTCTTCGGGAATTAGTAGAGTTGAAAGGCGGCGACGTTTCCGATATCGTAGGTAAGATGAAGAAGTGCGTCAAAGACTACGGGGAGGCTGTTGCTGCGACAGACAACCTGAGCGAAATTCTGAAACTTGCCTTAGAAAGCGGAAGCAAAATTGACATGATAGTCGACGCTGGCTTCGCGCGAGGGCTTGAGTATTACACGGGCATGATTTTCGAGGTCTACATTCCGGACTTGAACGTAGCCCTCGGTGGCGGCGGAAGATATGACAAGCTTGTTGAATTGTTCGGCGGGGAACCGACGCCAGCAGTCGGTGTTGCTCATGGTTTGGACAGAATGATGCTTGGCATCCAGATGCAAGAAACCTCGCTAGGAACAGAGGAAAGGAAGAGGGTTATGGTTATCCCTATCAAGGAAGAGTTGGTTGGAGAGGCATTGAAGATCGCGCAGATGCTCAGAAGTGCAGGTGTAACGGCTGAGGTTGAGGTGATGGGACGGAAAATGAGCAAGGCGTTAGAGGATGCGGACAGAAAAAGAATGGACTTTGCAGTAATGGTTGGCGAAAGGGAATTGAAAGAAGGAGCGGTTGTTGTTAGGAACTTGGCGAAAAGAGAGCAAAGCACAGTGAAAATTGAAGAGATAAGAGACAAGATAAAGAGCTAAGAATGCGTCTTAGAGCTGCTTTTTTCCCTTCTTAGGAAGTCACCTATGTCCAAGATGTTCTTGACCACAGCACCTTCCTTTGCTTCATGCAGATCGGAAAGCACCTTTCCAAAACCGAGGCATTCACTGTAGCTGTTCAGAATCAGTGTGTAGCTGCCCTTCTTCATTGAACCAATCACCCTGATTATCCCTCGCTTGAAAACGTCTCTCCCACAAATGAACAGCCACTCGGTTTTCTCGTCCACAGTGACCTTATTTGCTTTCTTGTCAGCAATCATTGCTAAAAGGTTGAAGCTGGGGAAGAAAACTCCATCTTTCTCCTTTCCAAGGTATATTCCTGCATGGAAGAAATCCTTTGAAGCTAATGGCTTAAGAGTCTTGTTCAGGAGAAAGAACCTGTTCTGTCTTCTCACTGTCAAGTTCTCGTCGAGGCTGATGTTTGAATTGAGCTGACGCGCGAAATCCTTTATTGGCTCCATCATGCGCACACCTTTTTGAGCTTGCAGACAAAAAATCCTTGAGTTCTGCTGGGCCAGATTCTCCGGCAGTTTTCCACCGAGCTGTCAAGATGCCTTCCGAAAATGCTGGCCCGCGCCTTTTCGCCGTGGCATCTGACTTCTTCAACTTGAACATTCAGGTTTTTGACTGCCCAATCCATGTTAAGTTCATTTTCCTCTGGCTCTAACGAACATGTTGAATAGACTATTTCTCCATCGTCTTTCAGCACCTTGGCTGCCTGAGTCAATATTTCTCTTTGAAGCTTCGCGTTTCTCTCCACATCGGGGATTGTTCTTCTCTTGAACCAGTCCCTGTCGGTTGCGAAATTGCCTGAGCATGGGACATCTAGAAGGATTCTGTCGAACTTGACACCCACCGTTGACGCTTGCCTTGCGTCTAGATTATAGGTTATTGTGTTTTCTACGCGGCACCGTTCCAACTGGTTCGAAAGTGCAGTCAATCTGCGCTTTTCAATGTCCAAGGCAATTATCACGCCGGTGTTCTTCATCAAGTCGGCTAGCTGAACGGTTTTTCCTCCCGGAGCGGAACAGGCATCCAGCACTGTTTTGTCCGTCAGTTCTGTGAACAATGTGGCTGGGACTTGAGCGGCTGCCTCTTGGATTGAGTACAAGCCTAGAAGGTACTCGGAGGTTGCGCCAACTGAGAATTCTGATTTGCAGATCCAATAGCCGTCTTCGAGAAAAGGGATTTTTTCAAGCTTTATTCCCCGCGATTCCAATCTCTTCAGGAGACTTGCTTTTTCCGCGTTCATGGAGTTTATTCTGATTGCCTGCTTAAGCTCAACATCCTCATATTTCCAGCCCAACTCTTGATAACGGCTTATGAAAAATTCTCTGCCAGACATCATCGGTAAATAAGGAGGCTGTTCATAAAAACTTCGCGTTCAAACGTGATTGTGGCATGAATCATCACTTGGCAAGTCTTCTTGCAAACCATTTTCTGATTTCCTCTGCTAAAACCACAACGCATGCGAGAAGTGCCAGAAACGCCCATTCTGTTAATCCTATCGCGGTTGTGCCGAACAACGCCTGCAGCGGCGGGATGTATATTATGGCAGAGAGTATGGTAAGTTGAGAGGCTATGCCGAGCCATATCCACTTATTGCTTTTGAGGCTTGTCTTCAATATTGACGCTCTGCTTGTTCTGCATGCTAGAACATTGCCGACCTGAGCGACGACTATGCCAGCAAACGTCATCGTCGTACCCTTGACGTAGACAACGTCATCTGCACGCAACGACATTCCCAAGTGCCATCCGCTAGCCGACCAAACAGACAAGCATCCCACCATCGCACCAGCTGCAATTATCAATCCAATGTAGAACGAGCGGAGAAACACTTTCTTGTTGAACAGACGTTCCTTGGCGCTACGTGGCGGCTCCTCCATTATGCCGGTTTCGGTCGGTTCACGACTCAAAGCCAGTGACGGAATGACGTCTATGCCTAGGTCTATGGCCAAAACTTGTACAGCAAGAAGTGGAAGTGGTAGGGCCAGCACGGCGTAGAGCACGTAGGGGAAAAGCTCAGCCCAGTTGTGTGAAAAAACGTACACTATGAATCTCCTCAAGTTCTCATAAATTGTGCGTCCGGACTCAACAGCCTTAACAATCGAGGCAAAACTGTCGTCGAGCAGAACAATGTCTGCCGCTTCTCTCGCAACATCTGTCCCCGAAGCACCCATCGCGATGCCTATGTCTGCTTCTTTCAACGAAGGTGCATCGTTTGCTCCATCTCCCGTGACGGCAACAATCTCGCCGTGCCGTTTCAAAACGGTCACGATCCTGAGTTTCTGTTCAGGCGAAACTCTCGCAAAAATGACGTTTTCCTTCTTAACCTCGTCTACGATCTGCGAGTCTTCCATCCTTTCTAGGTCGACACCTCGTATTATGTGGGATTTTTCTGGCACCACGATGCCCACTTCTTCTGCTATGGCTTTCGCTGTCGGGCCATAATCTCCTGTTATTATCACAGTTCTTATGCCCGCGTGCTTCGCCAGCCTCACTGCTTCCCTAACCTCGGGGCGGGGCGGGTCTTTCATGGCGGCAAGGCCGACGAGAATCATGTCTTTCTCAACGTCTTTGCTCTTGAAAGACTCATTTTCAGGTAGTTCCTTGTAGGCTATCGCTATAACACGCAGGCCTTCGTTTGCGAATTCATGAATTTTCGCTTCAACAGAATTCATGTGCTCGCTTGTCAAGCCCACTATTCCACTTTCAACGGCTATCCTGCTACACGCTGAGAGGATACTCCTAGGAGCGCCTTTCGAGTAAGCGCATGTTTTGTTTTGGCACTTGTGAAATGTGGTCATTCTTTTTCTTTTCGAGTCAAATGGCTTGATGTGGATGATTGGTTTTTGTGCCAGCATACTCTGCACGTTGAGTCCGTACTTCAGCGTCGCAACGAGTAATGCTCCGTCGGTTGGGTCGCCGACGATGCTCCAAGACCTGTTTCTGTCAGAAGGTGGCTCAACCTTTGCACTGTTACACAATGCTGAGATTTCAAGAAGCTTCTCCACTGTTTGAGATTCCTCTTTTTCCAGCGTTTTGCCGTCGCAGTGGAAGCTGCCGGTGGGAGTGTATCCGGCGCCTGAGACTTCTATCACTTTGTCGCTGATCCACATTTTCTTGACGGTCATTTCTCCAGTGGTGATTGTGCCGGTCTTGTCCGTGCAGATCACTGTCACGCTACCTAGAGTCTGGACAGAGGAGAGGCGCTTGACAAGGACGTTTTCTTTTACCATCTTGAGAACGTTGATAGCTAAGGCGCTTGAAACCGTGACTTGCAATCCTTCTGGGACGCATGCCACCATGACGCCTATCATGAACAGTATGCTGCTGTAGACGCTTGCATGAAGCCAAATGTCACTGACCAGGAAAAAGATGACGCCGACGGTTATGGCCAAAATAAAATCGTATTTGGCAGTGTAAGCGATTTCCTTCTGCAACGGGCTGGATTCTTCGGCTATCTCTTGAGTCAGACTGGCTATCTGCCCGAACTTCGTGTCCATTCCTGTCTTAATTACGACCGCTTTGCCTTGTCCTTTTGCGACGCTCGTGCTCATGAACACGAGGTTTGGCACATCGAGGAATGTCGCATCGACGACCTTTATCGGTTTGGCACTTCGCGGTTGCGGTTCAGATTCACCTGTCAACGGAACGTTATTCGTCCACAAGTCGAAGGCTTCAATCAGCCGTGCATCAGCGGGAACGCGGTCACCCTCGTCTAAGACAATGAGGTCACCTGGAACCAGTTCCTTCACCAGTATCTTCTTGAGCTCCCCGTCTCGGACGACTTTGGCGTATTCGGGCATCCAGCTTTTCAGAGTTTCCATGGCTTTTTCAGCTCGCCACTCCTGGAAGAGACCGAAAACCGTGTTCACCAACACTACGAGTAGGATGATGAGGCTCAGTTCCCACATACCAGCTAGGGCAGCGAGCAAGCTGGCGAAAAGCAGCAGAATCCCAAACAGGTCTTTGAGGTCTGCGAGAAACTTGTAGGCGATCGAAGTGCGTTTCTTTTCGATCAGTGTGTTAGGACCGTATTTGGCAAGCCGTTCAGCAGCTTCCTCGCAGGTCAGTCCTTGAGGTGATGTTGCTAAGAGATCGAAAAGCTCTTTGACATGCAGACCAGCGGCATCTTTCAAATAGACCCCTGCCTAAAAATTCGAGAAGATTGCTAGAACTACGGTCCCTTGGAGCTGGTGACGCGGTCTAGGCGGTGACCTAGGAAATCATGAAGCGGTGAAAGGTTTTTTGGTGCCAAGACTTCTTTCGGAGCCTTCATCTGAATCGTCCTCGCAAAATACTGTTCCAGCTGTCTGAACAGCTTTGTGTTGGCCACGGATATTTTGCTGTTCACATTGACAAGCGCTTACATTTAAACTGATCGGAACTGACGATGTACTTCTAGGTTAAAAAAGTCTTAAATGGCGAACCGCGTACTGATAGTTGCTGTGTGGGTGGTCCAATGGGTGAAAAATATGGGTTCGTCATGATGATTCAGAACAAGTGGTGGCAGGAATTCCATCGCAGGAACCTTCAAGGAAAGAAGATACGGTCCTACGTGCAGAAAGGGTTGGCGCCGCCGAAAGACACGTCTCTGATTCTGTTTTACGTGGCTAAACCCGTTGGGGAGATAGCTGGTTATGCGGAGTTTGTAGAGCGTAAAACTGGCGACTCTGAAGAATTGTGGAAGAAGTACGGCCGCGAATCAGTTCTGGACTCTAGAGAGCAGTTCAAGCAATTCATCGAAGACAGGCCGAAGGCTTCCTTCGTTAGGTTCAGGAACCTGCACGAAGCAGCTACACCTATACCGCTCAAGAATGTTCTCATGCTTTTAGGAGTTAAACGGCTGTCAAGAAAAGGCTTCTACGTGAATAGGAAAACAGCGGAAACGCTGTTGGCATTCATGGAATAACAATTTTACCAACCCATCAGAGAACCGTAAGGACGGGAGCCTCAAGCAGAACTGGAGTAGTCTGTCAGGATTAGAGAAAAGGGAAATGTGTTTCATCCGCAACCCTTTTTTACGTCATCACAGCGTGATGTTCCAATCCCTGCTCAATCATCATCTGAAACACAGAGTTTTCAGAAGTATGACTAGCCAAAAACCAATGTTTATGCTTTTTGCCGTTTCAGTTGAAGCATGGCCTATACGGCGTGTTTCTTGCATTCATATTCTTTGCCCGGAAGAATACCCAAAAATCTGCAGGTGACACATGCTCGCAGACTTACAAGTCAATAGTGACGGCTTCAGGTTCTGTCGGCGTGCATTCTAAGGACAACGGCAAAAAGTTAATAGGCGACATTTTTTACTTCCATGTAGCTTATCTTCAAGCAGTGAAAACTCATGGTTCGCTACAGACAGTGCGAAGAAATCCAGAAGCTGATGAATTACCCAGAGATTATTAGGAACACCAGCATTATAGCCCACGTGGACCATGGAAAAACCACGCTTTCAGACAGTCTTCTGGCTGCGGCAGGCATTATCAGTGAACAGAGAGCTGGACAGCAGCTTGTTCTCGATTCTTGGGAGCTTGAGCAGAAAAGGCAGATGACCGTTTTCGCGTCAAACATCAGCTTGACTCACACTTTTCAAGGAAAAGAGTACCTCATAAATCTGATTGACACTCCTGGGCACATAGACTTCAGCGGCGCAGTCACCAGGAGCCTGCGGGCTGTTGACGGCGCGCTTGTGGTGGTTGACGCTGTGGAAGGGCCCATGACGCAGACTGAGACGGTTTTGATGCAGGCGCTGCGTGAAAGGGTCCAGCCGATTCTCTTCATTAACAAGGTTGACAGGCTGATCAAAGAGATCAAGCTGACGCCGGAGGAGATACAGCGGAAGTTTGCGAAAATCATCACAAGGGTGAACGGCCTCATTGAGAAGTATGCGCCGGCTGAGCATAAGAAGGATTGGCAGGTCAAGGTTGAAGATGGGTCTGTAGCGTTCGGTTCAGCCCTTCACAAGTGGGGTTTCAACTTGCCTCACATGAAGGCGAAGGGTGTAACGTTCAAGGAGATTATTGATGCTTACGCGGGTGAGCATGACGAGATTGATCGGAAAGTTGACGCTTTAAGCAAAAAGGCTCCCGTCCAAGAGCCGATTCTGGACATGTTCGTTGAGCACTTGCCAAACCCGTTGCAGGCGCAACCGTACAGGCAGAGCCAGATTTGGCCAGGCGACGCGAACAGCCCAGTTGGCAAGGGCATGGCGAAGGTTGAGCCTGATGGGCCGCTTTTGATGTGTGTTTCAACTATCGAGGTCGATCCTCACAGCGGTCTTGTCGCTATCGGGCGAGTCTTCAGCGGGACGGTAGAGAAGGGGAAGGTTGTTCAGCTCATGACCAGTCGGCAGAAGGGCACTATTCAGCAGGTTTACATGAGTATGGCTGCGGACAGAGTCATAGTTGATCGGGTTCCAGCCGGGAATATTGCGGCGCTTTCTGGTTTGCCTTCGATCCATGTGGGTGAGACCGTGGCTGAAGAGGGTTCGGACACGCGGTCGTTTGAAGGATTGAAGTATGTTTCTGACCCGGTGGTTACGGTGGCAGTTGAGCCTGCCGACGTGAAGGATTTGCCGCTGTTTGACAAGGTCATGCACAAGTTGACGACTGAAGACCCGAACTTGCACTTCCTGATCAACAAGGAAAGCGGCGAGTATCTGCTGAGCGGCATGGGTGAGCTTCACTTGGAAATCACCGCTTACCGCATGCAGGAGGCAGGCTTGAAGGTTAAGATTAGCAAGCCGATTGTGATTTACCGTGAGACGATCAGCCATGATTATAAGGGTCCGGCGACAATGGGCAAGAGCCCCAACAAGCACAATAAGCTGTGGGTGACGATGGAGAAGTTGCCTGAAGACATCATTGAGGCTCTAAGATCTGGAAAGATTTCTGAGAATCAGACGCGCGACGACAGAGCGAAGACAATGAAGGGTTTCGGCTGGGAAACTGACGATGCAAAGAACGTTGTTGCGATTGAAGGCAATAACATTCTTGTCAACAGGATCAAAGGCAGACAGTACGTTGAAGAGATTATGGATCACGTCAAGTCAGGCTTCCGCGAGGCAGTGTTCACTTCGATCCTAGCGAAGGAGCCTGCGTACGGGTTGAAGATAAACTTGGAAGACGTGACGGTTCACGAAGACCCAGTGCACCGCGGCCCAGCGCAGATTTTGCCCATGACTTGGCGTCCGATCTGGTGTGCTTTCTTGCTCAGTGATCCGAAGCTTTTGGAGCCTTTGATCAGTTTTGAGTGTAAGGTTCCGAACGAGTTTGTGAGCAACGTCATTGCCATAGTGCAGAAACGGCGTGGCAAGATTTTGGACATGGTTAATGAAGAGGATATGATTATTGTTAAGGCTGAAATGCCCGTGTCAGAGTCTTTCGGGCTTGCCGACGAGTTGCGGTCTTCGACTCAGGGCAGAGCGTTCTGGGCGACGCAGTTCAGCAGGTGGGCTCCTGTTCCAGAGCAGATGCAGGCTGAAATAATAAAGCAGATACGTGAACGCAGGGGCTTGAGCGAACTGCCGCCGAGGGCGCAGGAGTTCTTCGAAGAAGCCTAGCAAAGCAGCCACAAACCTGCTTTTTCTACTCCCTTTTCTTCCCTGACCTTCCATGTCGAGAAAGATTAAATCTGAAGCTGATGATACTAGCTGACGGTTCGGTTTGGGCTGGTGTAGGATTCGTGATTGATCTTCGAATGCTTTACCTCGTGGTTCCGCTGGTTGTTGGCATATCGCTCGGCTATCTGTTTCGGGACAGAAGGAAGGTTGATCTTGGCAAGGTCTCTCTTGGAGTTATCGTTGTTTTGATTTTTTCGCTTGGTTTCGGGATTGGCTCGAACGGCGAGTTGCTGAGGTCGCTGCCTGAGGTTGGGTTGGACGCGGTTGTGATTTTGGTTTTTGCTCTCGGGTTCAGCGTGGTTCTTGTGTGGGCGGCTAGAAAGCTGGTGCGGTTGGAATGATTAAGTACATCGTTTCTGCTCTTGTGCTGGGGATTGGGGCAGGTTACTTGAACAGTAACTGGGGAAGCATTGGTGCTGGCTTTTGGGTTTCTGATTACGTGTTTAACGGTGCGCTGATCGTGTTGCTGTTCGTTATGGGCTTGGTGTTTGGGCTGGATAAGGAGTCGGTCAGCAAGATGCGGCGGATGGGATTGAAGATTCTGGTCATCCCAATCGCAGTTGCGCTGGGCAGTATTCTGGGCGGAACCGTGAGCGCGTTGGTTCTGGGTCTGGACGTTGTTAAAACGATGACGGTGACGGCTGGTTACGGATGGTACACGCTAGCCGGTCCTTTGGTGGGTCAGCTGTTCGGTGCGCAGTGGGGTGCTTTGGGGTTTGTGGTGAATTTTCTGAGAGAACTGTTCACGATAGTCACTATTTCGCTGACGGCTAGGATAGACAAGTATGCCCCGATAGCGTTGGGCGGAGCGACGACTATGGATACTACGTTGCCCGTGATTGTTCGCTACTGTGGTTCTGACTCGTTGATAGCGGCGTTCAGCAGCGGCTTCACACTGAGCATAATCGCACCATTCACGATAATTGCAGTTGCAGCCTTGAGATGATGTTTGGCTACGAGGCGCGTGCAGCATCATAGTGTCAATGAACAGGAAGTTCAATCTATATAAGTGGGTCTAGGCGCCCTGGAAAGCCAAGAAAACCTCTTGCCTAACAATGTTGCCCTGCATATTTATATTCTAATAGAGGGGCCTACAACCGTTGCGCACACGCAAACACGCAATCAATTAGTTGGTGTGGTCGCCGGGATTAGAACCCAAATGGGTTCAGGTCTACTCGAACCTATCCAATATGAGCGCGACAAATCTGCAAGAACTGGTTGTTTTGGATTTATTTCCCAAAATACTCATCCAACCTCGCTTATTTTGGCGAAAAAGGGTTTTTGGTGGGGCCGTATAGGTTTAAACTTACGTTTAAGTCTTACAATTCAGCCTTGTGGAAAAAGTCCTGTGTACTTGTAGTATGGTTGGCTTAAGGTTTTTACGATCAATCAGCATTGCAGGCTCAACGGGAACCTTGCTCGTGTGAAAACATCATGTTTAAATTGAGGCAGACTCTAAAAACATTTTCTCAAGAGTTTTAGGGAAGGCTAATTGGTTTGGCAACAAGGAAGGAGCCTATTTGGATAGCGAGAGATTTTTCGAAGTGCAGCGGATGCCGCAAATGTGAGATTGCCTGTTCGCTTCATCATGAGAACAGGATCTGGCCGGAAGCATCAAGAGTGAGGGTTTTCATGTTGGTTCCAGGCGCAGATTTTCCGCATCTGTGTGCGCAATGTGAAGACTATCCATGTGTTGAAGCATGTCCGTTTAAGGCCTTGTCTATAAGCAGAAAAACTAGCGCTGTTTTAGTGAACGATGAGAAGTGCACTGGTTGCGGAAAATGCATAGAAGCATGTCCTGGAAGAATCCCACATATGCACCCAGCTGATAAGAAAATCGTAATCTGTGACCTATGCAATGGCAATCCGCAATGCGTGAAGGTCTGCCAAGAAGGGGGATGGAACGTCTTGAAAACCGTTACGAGAGGAGAACATCCGTACAGGCTTTACGCACGTAAGCCTGAGGAGCAGACCAGGAGTCTTGCGATTAAATTGTATGGAGAGAAGGCGGAGGAGTTCATTTGATATTGGGTTATGCTGGAAAATTCTTGGAGATTGGTCTTTCAGAAGGCGCTTTCAAAGACGTTACGTTTGACGATAAGTTGTTGAAGGATTACGTAGGGGGCAGGGGACTTGCAGCAAAAATCCTTTGCGACAGATTGATCAGCAAATGGGAGGAACTGGATCCTCTTGGCCCTGACAATGTTCTGCTTTTTCTGCCTGGACCGCTTACAGGGTTTTTCCCAGGGGGCAGAGTTTGCGTCTCAGGCAAGTCTCCCCAGAGTAATGGGGTTGTGGGCTCAACTGTTGGCGGCGAGTTCGGAGTTGAATTGCGCTGCGCCGGGTATGACGGCGTCATTGTTACGGGACAGGCTAAGAAGCCCGTCTACGTGTTCATTAAAGACTCGGATGTTGAGATCAGAGATGCAAGCCGCATTTGGGGTAAGGATGGCAAAGAAACGAACACGTTGCTTAACAAGGAATGTAGGCGACTGTTAAGTGAGCGTTACCCGCGTTATGGTGAGTGGAAGGAGCCTGCAAAATTGTACATTGGTCCCGCAGGCGAGAATAAGGTTCGAACCGCGGTAGTTATGGCTAAGTGGACGCATGCAGCAGGCTACGGCGGTTACGGAGCGGTTATGGGTTCGAAGAATCTTAAGGCGGTCGCCGTTAAGGGTACTGGCCCGTTGCCTGAGGTTGCCGACCTTGGAAAAGTCAGGCGGATGATTGACGCCGTAGATAAGAGTGCATATGAAAATGTGTTGTGGAGACGGTGGGGAACGGGCGGTGGCGGTTACTCGTTTGCTGCAAAGTCGAGTTCTGAGCCTATCAGAAATTGGCAGGAAGAGTGGCATGATGAGAAGGGTTATGGTGTTGACCAGTTTGAGAGCAGGCTCTGGGTGAAACAGAGTTGGAGTGACTTTGGCTGCGGAACGAATTGCATGAAGATAGCTCAGGTCAAGTCTGGCAAGTTCAAGGGGGCGATAACTGATAATCCCGATTACGAGATGGAAGCGTATCTGGGTCCCAACTTGGGCATTTTTGTGCCTGAAGAAAACGTGTTTATGGCTTCTTTGATCGATGATCTCGGGCTGTGCGGCATTCAGACAGGCAATGTTATGGGTTTTGCTGCTGAACTGTTCCAGAGGGGTATCTTGTCCAAGAATGATCTGGACGGCATAGAATTGAAATGGGGAGACACTGAAGCTTTCGCCAAGTTGGCAAAGAAAATCGCCTTGAGGGAAGGCGTTGGCAACTTATTGGCTGAAGGCACGTATCGGGCAGCGTTGAAGATAGGAAAGATGAAAGGCAAAGACGTGCTGCAGTATGCTGTTCAGAGTAAAGGCATCGGGATTGGTGCCCATGGCATTCGCAGCGGCAAAGACTTTTCGACCGACATAGGGTATGCGTGTTCAGTTCAATGTGGCGATCACACATCAATAACCGACTTGCCTGTGGACGGGGCTTTGGGTGAAGTATGGGCAGTGTTCAATGATTCAGCGATCTGCTGCAATTTCAGTGGTGGTTTTGGTTTGCCTAGGAATTTGAAGTTTGACTTTTACAATGCAGTCACGGGTCTAGAGTTGACGCGTCAAAAGTGGGGCAAAGGTGGCGGGTTAAAGACGTTGCAGATACAACGGGCATTATTGCTTTTAGGAGGACCAGATTTGAAGTGGAACCCGAAAGTTCATGACGATAACCCAAGCAGATTCTATGAGCCGTTGCCTTCGGGCCCGTATAAGGGGAAAGCTGCTGACAGAACCAGCGTGAGGGAGAGCGTGCAAAAGTATTATCAGGAGGCTGGTTGGGACGAGAACGGAGTGCCGAAGTCGGAGACTCTTAAGAAGCTAGAATTGGGAGATGTTGATAAGGCTCTGAGGAAGCTGCGTAAATAGCCGATAGAGAGAAGCTGGGCAAAACTGCTTGTTCCGAATCTATTTCTCCAAATGCTCAACCAAGGTTGTTTATCTTTGCAAAAGGTGATTTTGGTGGGGCCGGATAGGTTTAGACTTACGTTTAAATCTTACAGCAGCAGCGAGGGCAATGCTTAAGATCCCTATAATTATCTTGGCATAAGCAAGCTTTTTGTTATGGAATGCGGTTCATATTTCTATTGAAGGTAGATGATTATCTACGGATTTATTGTGATTTCAGTTCCAATTTATAGACCAATGCATAAACAAGTTGTGCTAATCTGCCCTGAATGTCAGGCTCGCATTGCTGTGAGTTCAAAGTTCTGTCCAAACTGTGGAGCCGATTTGAGGCCAAAGTAGTTTTCCAAGTGTATAGCGCGCGCCAGCCTGTTGCATAATTCAGACAAAAATAGATTTTGATAGGTTTAGCTTTTTTCGTGGTATGTATCTGGATTCTTTTGACAGGAAGATACTTGATGTTCTGACGAGGAAAGACGAGCCTCTTACGCTTGCTGAGTTGGTTAGGGATTCAGGGTTTGCACGTTCAACAGTCATCATCCATCTGGTGCGGCTTGGCTCTGGGGAGCTCATCCTGAAGGAGAAAAAGCCGAGTAAAGGCCGTGGAAGGCCCGAACTCCAGTACCGCCCCGCAGAAGCTCCTCAACCCAGAGCGACTCCTCAGTCCAGTGTCGTTGTTCTGGAGTTTTCGAGGCTCAAGAAGGCCTGCAGGCATGAGAAAGGCGGTTACTGCAAACTGGCAAGAGACAGATGCGTAACCCAAAACTGTAGGCTAATCATGAAACCGAATAAATCTACTAAAGTCCGAATTTAGCAATAAGCTAGCGCGTGCTAATGGTATTTTATGGTTACACTAATGGCATTGTCTTGTTTAATGTAGGTGGTTAGGTGGGGTTATGTGTTTACCTGTACACTTGTAGTATCTGGTCTACTCGAATATACCTGTTTTTAATGTTGTGTTGGGTGTTTGTGAGGTGTTCGTGTGGGGTTTGTTTCGTTCATGGAAATAGCCTGTATCAACCCTTTGGTAGTAGCGCGCTAAATTAAAAAGGTGACAAAACTTCTATATATGTTAGGTATCTAAGCTTGAACTAGTGGAGATCGAATATGAAACCTGAACATCATAAACCGATAAGGAAAGAAAAGCCCAAACGAAGAGGCAAGATTAGTAGATTCAAAAGTCGAACGCCTGCAGTGGCTCAAGAATGGAAACCCATTACTTCTCCACAATTGCGTGAAGCTTACTCTACTAAAATAGAATGGGCAAAGAAGCTAATTCCCAAATTAAAAGAAGAAGCAGAAGCGCCGGAAGAAAAAGAAGAGCGTAGATAAGCACACGCACAAATTCTGATGGGCGTGTTTTGGCTGTTCCCTCCAAAAAGAAGCATTTTTCAACCATAAAACCACACAAAAGAACCGCAAGAAACGAATGTCAAACAAGGCAAGTGTAGTAAATGATAAAAAAACTAAAATTTAAAGCGCGCGCTTGAAAACGGCAATAGACCACGCTATGCTGGAACCATGCCTCACTGTAAACGGTTAGGACGCGCGTTGCCTTGTCCCAAAATTATGTGTTGAAGTAGGTTGGTGAGACGGCATTGTCGGTTCTCCCAATGTTTTCTGCTGCTTCTCTTGTTAGGACTAGACTAAGTATGCTGTAGTGAGAATAAAGGCGCCAGACGTTGTAAGGACGCTGCCTCCAGCAATAAACAGTCCCCTTGATTATCTCTCTCATCTTGACGCGTGTGGGCCACTCATATCCAAAGAGTGTCATAAGCCCCCTTTGATCTCCGGGCGATCTCATCCAGCTTCTCACGCAATATAGGTTCCGATCTGATAAGGGATGCATCCTTGTATATAGTGTTTTTAAGGAGGATGTTTGACTATCAACACGCTTATTAATAGCGCTATAGACTTGACCTAAGAGCGCAAATTTTGGAGCACAACGCTATGAGCGAAGAGGAAGAAGAAGAGGAAGAGGAACTAGAGGAAGAAGGAGAGTAATAGTAATACCCTGTTTTTTAATCTTAAAACCTTTGAAGGAGGTGACAGACAAATGGCTAAGTGTCCGACCTGTGGAAAAGAAGTTGAAACGCCGATAAAGGAGTGGAATATGGGCAGGAACAAAAAGATACATGTTAAGCAGTACGAGTGTTGCGGGAAAAAGTTCCGTGAATATGGAAAGAAGGTTTAGGAGCTGTGTATGCTTTTCAGGAGTATCTCCTTCAACTCTGCCAAAAGTTTTGAGCGCGCCAGCCTGTTGCTAAATTCGGACAAAAATGGATTTTAATTGGTGTCGGCTTTTTCTCGGTACGTATTTAGATGTTCTTGACGGAAAGATGGTTGATGTTCTGACCGAATAAAATCTATTAAAATCTGAATTTAGCAACGTCCTAGCGCGCGCGAAGAGTAGAAGTTGACAAACAATATCTGACTCAAAAGACAAATAGTCGTTCTGCTGGATGCAACTTTGGGGGTTGTGCATGGTCAAATATGAGCACCGAAGCAAGACGTCAAAACCTTTTGTGAGTTTTTGGGAATCGCTTACAAGCAAGCAAGGAGCAAGAGCGAGGGCACACTATGTCTTGGAATCCATAAAGGAATATCGCAAGCAGGCGAAGAAGATACTAGAGATAGGGTGTGGAATTGGAATGGTCTTGGTCAATCTTCCAGAGAGGTATGCTGTCTATGGTTTGGACATTGAAAGGGACTACATTGAGGTTTGCAGGAGGAGGATCCCAAGGGGCAGGTTCTTTGTTTCCAGCATGCACAACTTCAAGATTGATGAGAAATTCGATGTCATATTCTCTGCTAACGATGCAATCAACTTTCTGAAAGACTTTGACCAGTGGAAATCAACGTTCAAAGCAGTGAATGAGCATCTCAACAGGGATGGGCTGTTCATTTTTGATGTTTATACTCCAAAAATGCTGAGAGATACGCTTCATTGGCTGGAAAAATACAATAGGTCTACTTCATCAGTTAAGGAGTTCCCAAAGGGATACTACTATGACAAAGAGATGGTGAAGGGCAATACACTGACTTGGGATTCTAGAATCTTTGAAAGACTCCCAAATGGACTTTACCAACTCAACAAGTACAGATTCAAAGAAACTATTTACCCAGTTGCCAAAATGAAGTCAGCTCTCTCTGAACATTTTGAGATCCTTGAAGCCAATCTGAGAGAAGAGGGTAGAAAAATACTGTTTGTCTGCAGAAAGAGATGACCTGTCTCCAGAATGTTTGACTTCAGAAATAGAAATGGGCTATTCTGAGATTAGGCATGTCTCTGGCAAAATGCTATAATGCAAACTAGACCTAGTAAGTGAAGGTCAAATAAGGAAAAGGAAGATGGTTGACATGACTTGTTGCAGTGATGTTCACAAGCAGTTTGACAAGTTTGCTAATGGGAAAGTGCAGGCTGGGGAACTTCCCAATTGGATGCATGTTAGTGGCAAGGTAGCATGGTATGTTTTTCAGGGACCTTACAGTGAACTAAGCTCTAAGGGTTTCAGCGCGCGCGCCACTCCTTCCAGACAACACAAAACCGTACAAGAGAGTATGAAGTCGCTGCAATCGTTTACCGTGCGCTTCAGCATTCTTCTCTCTTCCAAATGTTGTACGGACACTGTCTCCAACAGTACGTGCTCGCCTTGTAAATACAACCCTGGCATTCGAGCCTGTCAAACCGTCTACGCCTGCTCATAAACAGACTCTCTCAACACTCTTATGAAACGCCTTCCTCATTAACTCTTGGACCGCCCAGCCTATCATGCCAGGATGAAACGGATTCGCAGCCTAGCACACTAACGAACCCATGGCCAAGCGCGCTGGCTTGTCCCTAAAATGGTGTAAAATGGTATTTATTCCTTTTTGAGGGGGTTGGGTATGGGGAAACCCTGCTCCCTGCGGGATCTCCCGGGGCTCCCGTGACTTGCCATCCGTCAACACGATCAGGGTTCGCCAGTCAAACAAGCCCGTACTGGGCGCGAACAGTCAAAAGAAGAATAAAAACCATTTAAAACCAATTTCGGGACAAGGCAGCGCGCATAGAATGCAGAGGCAAGGTCGGCTTCTTCACAGTCAAATATCGAGAGACAATAGATAAGATCAAGCTTGTTAAGGCCGTTCGTTTCGGAAAACGCAAGAAAGCAAGAGAAAGAAGCTTGCAATGGCACAAAGAATATTATGAGCATGAAACATCATGAAAGACGAGCCACAGCTCTGTCCTAGTTGTCCGCTCAGGGTGTTGCTTCCAAACATCAAACGTGAAAGCTGGACCCAAGAGAAGGAAAAGCCTTCAGCCGTGCAGTTGTGCCGGCGCCTACGCGCAGAAGCCAAGAAATACCATACCTTAAGCTGTCCATACTACAAAAACGAGTCACTCGTGGCCTTCATGTCTGACAAGGCGAAGACCACTTGGATTCATAGGGCGATTGTGAACGCGCCCCAGCGTGTTTTAGGCCTTCGCTTCTGACTGCATGCACTAGATTCTAGTGCGTGTGCTTCCTGCCTGTGTTGTTAGTCTAGACCAATTCTCTAGATTAGCCTTCACAAGGGGCTTGATTGTGGTTGAACCACAATAAACCACAATATTGTGAAGTCGTTTTTTCTTATAGTGAATGATTGTAAAACCGTATTGTGCGATTGTGAGTTTTTTCCGTGAACTAGTGTATGAAGTGTTCGGAGCCGTATCTCATTTGCAGGAGAGTTTGAGGTTGCCAGTTAGAATCAGCCACATGAACTCAGTCACTTCCTCGCGACAGGAGAATCCATTACATCCAGTAGACTGGCGTCTGCGCGTGTGACGCTCACAACCATCATTCTATAAGGTTATAACGGGCTTAAGTCTCCTGAGTCGTTTTTCAAAACCTTCTCACCTCAGGAAGCGAATCAAAAAAGGGAAAGTGGAGCGATTCTAGTTGTACGCATTCAGTTCTAGAGTGGTGCGGTCGCCGGGATTTGAACCCGGGATCACAAGCTTGGAGGGCTTGTGTCCTAAACCAGTCTAGACCACGACCGCCCCTCACGCCCAGACGCACTACAATAGCATGGGTGGGCTAGATAAAAATTCTCTCTGACTTTTTCTACTGAGACGGCTTCTCGTCAGGCTTAAACAAGCGCTTCTCATGCTTCGTCTTAGGCCTGAAACTGCCACGATACACTGGCATGGAAGTCCTCTGTCTTTCCAGATTCTTGATTCGAGCATAGAGCTTCGACACCTTCGTCTTCGACGGCGTCCTAGGCTTAGGAATACGAACACGAACAGGAGTGAAAGGCTTCTCAATCTCGCTCCGCGAAGCTCTTCTCCTTCTGGAACCCGTGGGCTGCAGCTCCTTGACCTTTCTGAAGACCACATGCCCCTCTTTCAGGTTCACCTCCTCAACATTCCAACCTGCGTCCAGCCAAGCCTTAGCATGAACGTTCGTGGGCAGATTGCTCCACCAGCCTTCAGTCTTGTACGCTTCCATCGGCAGATTGTCCCCGACAATTCCGTCCATCCTTGCGAAACTCAGCTTAACACTATTCGTAAAGGAGCCTCTGAACTTCAGATAACCATTCAGCCCAGCATACTTGGAAACAATCCTCGGCGAGACCGTCCTCCGAGCGCAGTTAAGACACAACAACCTTGTCGGATCACCCGTGGAAACGTCGGGAACCATACAATCCCTGCAGTACAAGCGCCCACACCTGTAACATCGCCTAAGAAGCCTGTAAGAAAGCACCCTCTTGCACAGCCCGCACTCGTCCTTGAACGGCATCCCAGACCACTTAGCAAGGAAAACACTATTCGAAACCAGTAATAAAACTTATACAACACTTGCCACGTGGTTAAACATGTTGATGAAATGCTTTTCAGCGAATACCTCCACGAAAAAGCAGAAGAATCAAGACACAACGAAACCGTCGGCTACTTCATAACCACCATAGGCTCAATATTCTTCGTCGGAGGCCAGACCATAACCCTCACAAAAGGCGAGAACCCAGAATGGTTCCTAATAATCCCATACAACCTCGCACCCCAACCATACAACCTCCTAGGCCTGTCCGCGACTGTCTTCGGCTTCGTACTGCTCTGTCTCGGAATAGCCTTAAGCATCTACTACGCCAGAGAAAGAACATGGTACATGAAGCAGCTGCACAAGGCACACTCGACAGAAGAGAAAGAATTGATCAGAAAAGAAAGAGAAGACATTATCGGAAACCGACACCGGAAATAGAAGGGAAAAAGATTAGCCTTTTACCACGGCTATAGGAACAAACCTTGCCACCTTCGTGGCTATGCCCACCTTGTCACTGACATCTACAACAACATCCACATTCTTGTACGCCTGGTCAGCCTCTTCCGCTAAGACTATGGCACTCGCTGCTCTGACGTAGATTCCGCGCTGCTCCAAAGCCTTCTTAATGTCGCCACCCCGATAGTTTCTCTTCGCCGCACTCCTGCTCATCATCCTCCCTGCGCCATGAGCCGTGGAACCGAAACTGACTTCCATCGCCTTCTCAGTGCCCACCAAAAGCCAAGAACTCGTCCCCATACTCCCCGGGATAAGCACAGGCTGACCAGCACCGCTGTAATCAGGAGGAAGCTCCGGGTTTCCAGCTGGAAACGCCCGCGTCGCACCTTTCCTGTGAACCCACACCTTCTTCCTCTGCCCTCCATCAACCTTGTGCTCCTCAATCTTCGCAATGTTGTGAGCAACGTCATAAACAAGCTTCAACCCAAACCTCTCAGCGTCTTCCTTGAAAACCTGCTGAAAACTCTGTCTCACCCAATGCATAATCGTCTGACGATTCACAAACGCATAATTGACCGCGCAAGCCATCGCCTGATAATAGTCCTCTGCCTCCTGACTCTTCCCAGGCGCACATGCAAGTTCACGATCAGGCAGAACAATCTTGTACCGCTGAACAGCACGTTCCATAACCCGCAGGTAGTCTGAACAAACCTGATGGCCGAAACCGCGACTGCCACAATGAATCATGACAGTAACCTGCCCCTCATGGTCAATCCCGAAAGTCTTGGCCGCCTTTGAATCGCAGATTTTGTCCACTTTCTGAATCTCCAAGAAATGGTTTCCAGAACCCAAGGTGCCAATCTGTGTCAGCCCCCGATTCTTCGCCGTTGCCGAAACCTTATCGGGATTCGCGTTCTTCATGCAACCCAGCTCTTCACAGTGCTCCGCGTCCTCAGGCCAACCTAATCCTTGGTCGATAACATTTCGAACGCCTTCCGTGACCAGCCTGTCCAAGTCGTGAACAGTCACTTTGAAGTCTTTCCGACGACTCCCAAGCCCGGACGGAACATTGTCAAAGATGACGTTTGTCAGTTGCACAAGCTTAGGCCTTATGTCCTTCTCGGAAAGATTCGTGGTAAGCAAACGAACCCCACAGTTTATGTCGTAGCCAACCCCGCCGGGGCTGATCACGCCCTCATTATAGTCTGTTGCTGCCACTCCGCCTATTGGAAAACCATAACCCTCATGCCCATCTGGCAAGGTTATCGAGTACTTGTAGATACCTGGCAAACATGCAACGTTCGCGCATTGTTGAAGCGTCCGATCACTCTGCATCTTGCTCAACAGGTCCTTGTCCGAGAAGACCATGCCTGGAACTCTCATGGCCTGCCTGTATTGGGGAATGCGCCATGCGTAATCGTTGACTTTTTCAAGCGGAACCTTCTCGGTAGGATGGCGACCCTCTTCCTCACCCATTTCTGACACCTAATCACAAGAGAAGATGAAGCGACAATATAAACGATTTTGGCGTCAAAACCAAAACAGTCTCATCATAAAGCCAGACCATATTTCTGAATGAAATCCACAACGCCCCGCAGGCTATGTGTGAGGACCGTATCACCCAGAATCGGATGAGCCTTAACGTACTCTAAGGCTTCTCGAACCGCCGCATCCCTTTCAAATATCTGCTTACTTATGGATTCAGTACCTTCGCCTTTGTCCAGCCCTTGCTTCGCAATCTCCGCCCACAGCTTAAGCTGCTGCACATACGTCTCCAGTTTTCCAGCAGCGTCAGACGCTCTGCCGAAATGACTGTAAAAGAGATTCACAGGCTTGAGGCTCAACAGCTTATCCAAAGAAGCCAAAGCAACATCTAGCCGAAACGGCGCAGGCGTCGTCGGCACAATCACATCTATCCCATTTAGATAGATGCCCGCAGCGTCCCCAGAGAAGATTCCTTGACTCGGCAGCTCGTAGTAGCTTTGATGATGCGAAGCATGCCCAAGCGTCTCCACAACCCTCAAGCTTACCCCTTCTCCAACGTCGAAAACCGCTCCGTCAGCCGCTGCCAGAATCCTGTCTTCGGGAACAGGCTCAGGTTCACCGTACAGTTCAGTTATGCTTCCGAGAACCATCTTTGACTGTTCCCAAAGCTTCTCAGG
>JALHSY010000089.1 GCA_022865455.1 Candidatus Bathyarchaeota archaeon | reverse complement strand
TGGCGACACGTTGCGGACTGGAGATGCACCGTGTGCGGAGACTGTTGCAGGCTTTACAGCGTCGTCATAAACTTCCATGAATGGCTCAAAATAGTCAAACAGTACGGCGTCGGACAGACTGTGTCAGGCTTGGACAGGCTCTTCATCAAGAGAAGCAGTGACGGCTCATGCGCTTTCCTGTGTAACCTCGCAAGCAACTATCTGTGTGGGCTTCAGTACATGAAACCCAAGGCGTGCAAGCTCTGGCCTTTCAAAATCATAAACCAGCCAAAATTCGGATACGCAAAGGAAGCGGCATACGAATACAGGGGGAACGAGCTATTTGTTTATGTCGACCCCATGTGTAACGGCGTAAGATACGGAAAGCCAACGTGGGAATTCAGCAACTCCACATTGCGCGAATTTGTGGAAATTGCAATGGGAATCAGAGACGGTCAAGCCAAGACCACGGCAAATCTGGGTTTTCCTCAGAGGTATGGCAGTTTCGTTGAAAAGACGTCGCAATGTTTCGTCTAAGGCATCAAGTAGCGGTGCATCGAAGTTCTCTGCTTTGTTGCCTTTCTCGCCTGCATGTATTGCGATAACTGGGCTGGTCTTTTTCACCGTGTGTGACACATTGTTCACTCCAACAACTCCGAAGATGAGATTTTTCGAGTTTTCGCGGTTAGTAGACATGCTTAGATTGAAGAAGGGGAGGTTCTAGCCTTGTTCTTTGCGCGTTATTGGTTTCTCTTCTTCCAGTTCTTTGACTCGAGTTTCTATGAATTCTGTGACTCTTTCTTGGCTGTACTTCTTTTCTTCTTGTTGTTTCTCCAGCTGTTCTTTGATTGTTTGCAGCACCTTGTCCATGTCAAAGGGTTTCATTATGTAAGCGTCTGCGCCTTTGTTTAGAGCATCGACAGCGTTTTGCAGGGATGGATAGCCAGTGATGATTATCTTTCGCATTCTGGGCGTTGTTTCCTTCATTTTCGCGATGAGTTTTGTTCCTTCAATGTCCGGGAGTCGAATGTCTACTAGAGCCAGGTTGTAGAAGTCCCTGCTAGTTTTTTCGATTGCCTCTTTCCCATCTTTTGCGGAATCGACTACGTACTCGTTTTCTTCCAATACGGCTACTAAGACTTTTCTGATGCTTTCGTCGTCATCGACGATAAGGATTCTGGGACGTTCACCCATACTTTCTCACCTCCTTCTGTTGGTTTTGGTTCGATTGGAATAGTAACCGTGAAAGTCGTGCCAATTCCCGGCATACTTTCGACAGTGATGTAGCCCTTGTGGGCTTCTATTATGCGTTTGCAGATGGGCAAGCCTAGACCCATTCCCTTTGCTTTGGTGGTGAAGAAGGGCGCCCATATTTTTCCCATCTGCTCCTTCGTCATGCCCATTCCCGTGTCTGCGAAAGTAAATTCAACATTATCGTTCGTTCCTGTGCTTTTTATGGTGAGTTTTCCACCATAAGGCATCGCGTCAATTGCGTTTTTGATCAGGTTGACGAAGGCTCTGTTCAGTTTCTCAATGTCACCCTTTATTCTTGGATCGCTCTCCGTCAAGTTTATCACTTGTATGTTATTCGGCACTTCAAGCAGAGACAATGTTTCTCCAATGATCAGTTTTGGAGTGGTTTCCGTCAGTTCTAAGTGTACGTCTCTTGAGCATTCCAGAAGGTCTGTTATGATTTTGTTTGAGTATTCTATGTCTTTCTCGATGAGTTCGAGCACCTCCATTGTTTTCTTGTCTTTTCTTAATGCTGGCTTCGTTTTCAGGTAGTATGCGGCGCCTTTTATGCCGGTCAATGGATTTCGTAGGTCGTGACCTACCATTGCTGCTACTTGACCAATTGCGGCGAGTCTTTCAAACTTCTGCTGAGACTCCAAGAGTGCTTTTTCCGCTTTCTTGCGTTCCGTGATGTCCCTGGCGATAGCCAATATGCCAGCAAGTTTGCCATCAGTCTTCATCACAGAGTACGAGCACTCTAGGAATCGCATTTGCCCTTTCTTGTTTCTGATCTGTACTTCAAGTGGGGCGCCTCTACCCAAGAGGATACTCGCGAAAGCTTTAGTGATCCTTGGCAGATTCGTAGAAGAAACAACGCCTACGCGCGTGAAATGCTTTCCTAGCAGGTCTTCCTTAGACCCACCGAAAATCCAAACGGCCTGCTCGTTAACGTCAACGATCCGCCCTGACGTGTCCATGTATATTAAGCCGTCGCTGGCGACCTCGAAGATTCTTTTGAATTTCTCTTCGCTTAAGCTGTTGCCTTGCGATTGGTAATGTTGGTTAGACATGGAACTATCCTCACGTGGGCTAATCAGAGTACCGAGTCAAGTATATTGAGACATCATATTTAACCTGTATGAAAACACATTCTGAATTATAAGTAATAATCCATATTCGGAATCCGATTATGAATAAAGCCTAAGCTCAAAGAATGGTCGGAACTGTCGCAGCCTCATTGGAAGATAGAGGTGGAGTGGCTCCATAGACTGCTGAATAGATCAAATTATAAGCGTGGAAAATAGGCTAGTATCCTTGTCTGAACTAACTGGTGCCAGCCTATGGTTAGTCCTAAGATCGGTTTGTCCATGCTCTACTGTCTCGGGCAGCCATTCAATGGCGCAATTGTGCAAATAGAGAAAGCAGGGATACCTAACATAGAGCTTGTGGATGATGGGTTGCATGCTTTGACCGGAAAGAGAGTCCAAGCCTTAAATGACTTAGCTGCCTCATATGGCTTGAAATACACGGTTCACGCCCCATTCATCGGAGTAGACATAAGCACGCCTTCAGATTGGCTGTTGAAAGCGATGATAAAGGGATTGAAGAAGTCCATAGTCAACTCAAGCGCTCTGAACTGTCAGGTTTGGGTCTTCCATCCAGGTTCAAAGTCGGTCATGAGCGACCTGTCCCCAGGTATGGATTGGATCAGAAATCTGAAAACTGCGAGTCTACTGTCCAAGTTCGCGAGGGATCACGGAGTCAAAGCCGCGATAGAAAATGTGCCTGAACCTTTCCTTTTCGTCATGAAGACAGTGGAAGACTTCAAAAGGTTTTACAACGAAGTTGATGAAGACATAAGCATGACCTTGGATCTTGGTCACGCAAACATCAGTCACCAAATAGAAGCATTTCTAGCAACCTTCGCAGGCAAGATCGTCCACATGCACGCTCATGACAATGACGGAAAAAGTGATCTACACCTAGGGACAGGTTTCGGCACGATAAACTGGGAGAAGACTGCTGACCTGATCAAGAAGATACATTACGACAGGACTATAGTTGTGGAATCATCTGAACATGTCCAAGAGAGCCTAAACAGGCTCAGACAACTGTTTTTCTAGGAGTTTCGCCTTTTCAGCTAGAAGAACGAGAGGGCGCCTGCACATTGTCATTTTTCAAGCAGAGGTATCTCGATTCTCATGAAGTCTTCTGCCACCACAGTGTTCTTGAAGATCTTCCTAGCCTGGTCCAGAAGCACAGCTGCATCAGAATATCTCGCGCTAATATGCGTCAAGACCAACTGCTTCACCTTCGCCTTCCTTGCAGTTCGAGCCGCTTGACTTGGCGTCGAATGACCGTCTTCTTCAGCCCTTTCTGCCAGTTGCTCATCCAAAGTCGCGTCGTGCACAAGCAAGTCCGCACCAGCCGCCAGCTTCACTAAACCACTGAAAGGTCTTGTATCACCAGTGTAAACGATTCTTCTCCCAGGTCTAGGCGCTCCGATCACCTGTTCAGGTTTTACAACTTGGCCGTCGGGCAGCCTGACTTTGAGCCCTCTTTGAAGCTTCGACCACAGTGGACCTTCGGGGACTTTCAGAGCTTTGGCTTTTTCTGGATGGAACTTTCCAGGCCGAGGTTTCTCCGCGAACGCGTACGCGAGGCTTGGAACAGCATGATTCGCCCAAACAGCTTGAACAGTGTATTCCTCTTCGTCACAAATCGTGCCCTCTCCTTCGATCTCGTGAATCTCAACCGGAAAGGTCAACACGAACTGAACTGTCTCCCTGATGCCTTCCAAGAAGCGTCTAATTCCAGACGGTCCGTAAACGTCAAGTCTTCTCTGCCTGTCAAGCAAAGCCATTGTCTGCAGCAGTCCAGGCAACCCCAAGACATGGTCTCCGTGCATGTGCGTTATGAAGACTTTCATCTTCTTGTGAAATCCGCCCTTGGCCTTTATCATCTGTCTCTGTACGCCTTCGCCGCAGTCAAATATCAACTGCTCACCGTTGCGTTGCATCAGAACGGCTGGCAAACTCCTGTTCGGTGTTGGAACACTTCCGGCTGTTCCCAGAAAGATGATGTGCAGGCTCATCGTTTCACACCTTTTCAAGCACGACTATCTCTCTTGTGAGGCTTCTGTGAACATAAACGAAATGGGACTCTAAGTGCTTATATCCTAAGGCTGTGCTCAGAGACGCAATGTTCAGTTTCTTCGGCGCGGCTAAGCATACTCTTTGCCCGTTGCCAAGCGATCCATAGACTGACCTTAAGACCTCTTCAACTATCTGGGTTGTGCTCCGTTTGAGCGTAGTCGAAGATATTCCGTAAGGCGGATCAGTGACGACGCAGTCGACCTTGGTTATCGGCAAAGCCTGCGCATCTGCGACAACGACGCCTTCGGGCTCAATCTTGAAATGTGCCAAGTTTCTGAGAGTTCCCTTTGCCATTCGCCGCTGAATGTCCATACCAAGACTGCGACAACCGACAAGCGTGGCTTCAATGAGCATCGTCCCAGTTCCGCAGAACGGGTCAAGAACTAGAGCCCCAGACTTGGGTTTTGCCAAGTTTACCATGCACCTTGCCAGTTTGGCTTGCATGGCAGAGGGGTGGAAGAACGGTTTTTTCCTCGGGCGTCTTTCAACAAACGGTTTCGCCGGTATTTCAGCAAGCTTCAGGCCGAAAATGAATCTCTTCTCTGTCAGGATTCCAATGAAAGCCTTGTCCGGATCTCTCATCTTTACTCTTGCCTTGACCTTGTCCAGTACGAGTCCGCCCAGCCTTTTCTCCAGAATCATTCCGTCAATCTTTGGAGAATAATCCTTAACATGTTTCACGCGTACCACAAAGCTCTGGTTCTCTCCGAGAACTTCGTCCAAGCTCATTGAACCTGTGGCCTTCATTATGCTGCTGACCTTTGCCTCGCAGTTGAACAACTCCCTAGCACAAATTCTAGTCAACGCTGCTCTGCGCTTCAGCGGTTCCACACAATCCTTGTCAGCTTCAAGTCTCAGAACCTGATCAAGCTTCTCCAAGACCTTGTAAACGTAGCCCTCAGTCTCGAGTATTGCCTTAAGTTCCGAAACCGGCAGGTTTTCATGTTCTCCCGAAAGCAGAAAGAAAAGCTTGACCACATTTAGGCTCCTTTTCAGATCAGCGCCTTGGCTATTAAGGGGGCGACTGAGACCTTGCTCACCGGACTTTGCACACAATCGGTGCCTATAATCTCCTCAGCTCCGTTTTCCAGAATCTTTTCCTGAGAATCGCGTGTCAGCAGCGGGTGTACGCAGGCAGCATAGACCTTCGTTGCCCCTTGATCTTTCACTGCCTTCACCGCCTTTGCCATGGTTCCGCCGCTACTTATGATGTCGTCAAAAACTATCACGTCTCTTTTTTTCACAGGCAGCTTCTTGTCTTCAAGTGTAACGTTTCCTGTTCGCACATCCCTCTTCGTGGAAATGTAATCATAGCCGCTCTTCAAGACACCGTCAGCCTCCATGGCAACGCTGACAGCTTTTTTGCCCAAAGACAGTGAAAGTGGGTTTCTGACTAGGCCCTTTTCTTTGAAGTATTCTGCCAAGAGAGGAATGGCCGACAGGTCTTCAATCGGAGTCTTCAGCATCTTCAGCACCGCGGGGTTATGAGCGTTCACGGTTATCATTCTGCTCACGCCGCAGTTTTCAAGCATCTTTACGACTGTTTTTACGCTGAGGGCTTCGCCTGGCAAGAATCGCTTGTCTTGCCTGCTGTAAGCGAAGTAGGGAACCACGGCGGTTATGCTTTTTGCCTTCATGTCCTGGGCGTTGTCAGCCATCAGCAGGAGCTGAACCAGTCTTTCGTCTTGAGGAGGGCTTGTAGTTTGCACTATCACCGCGTCTTCGTTTAGCAGTGACTCCGCCTCAAACCGTATGTAGGATTCTCCGTCTGGAAAAGTCTTGAAGTGGACTGGCACGACTTCTGCTCTTGTCAGCTCGGCTATTCTTTCGCCTAGCTCCTTTGAAGCTGGTCCAGGTATTATCTTCATCTTCTCACCGCGTGTAGAGTGCGGTTGCCTTGTGCTTTTAGGTTTTTCCCGTTTTCTTATGCTGTTCTATTAGTTCCTGTGCTCGGTCCATGCGGATTTTCCTTTCCTGAACCATCTTCTCTGCAACCAAGTCTATCAGTTCACCAGTTGCACCCGCAGCCACAGCAATGTTCCGCGCGTGAAGCGACATGTGCCCACGCTGAATACCTTCACTTGCCAATGCTCTAAGAGCGCCTAGGTTTTGAGCCAGACCCACGGCCGCCAGAACTTCACCAAACTCGTTAGCCGTCTTGACCCCGAGAATCTTTACCGCTATCTTCGCTATTGGGTGCGTTCGCACTGCTCCGCCGATCAAGCCTACGGCCATGGGCAATTCGATTGAGCCGACCAGATCACCGCTTTCGTTTTTCTCCCAAGTGGAAAGTGAAGTGTACCTCCCGTTCTTGACGGCGTAGGCGTGGGCTCCAGCTTCGATTGCGCGATGGTCATTGCACGTTGCCATTATGACGCCTATTATGCCGTTCAAGATGCCTTTGTTGTGCGTTGCCGCGCGGTACGGGTCTGCAGCTGCAAAAGCATAAGCGTTCACGATGCCATCAATGACCTCTTCTCCGCCTACAGCCTCTTTGGGCACGATGCACCAAGCCCTCGCCAAGCGTTTAGTGGCCAGATTCGAGATAATCCGCAGGTACACGCGACCTCCAGTAACCTTTTCCACTATCGGAGCCACGGCCTCGGCCATTGTGTTGACAGCATTTGCACCCATGGCGTCTCGACAGTCAACATGTAACTCGACGATGAGCATTTGTCCCTGAGTGGTATCGATTACTCTTGCGTCCAAGTCTTTTGCTCCGCCGCCAGCTGAAACAAGCATTGGATCCTGCTCGTTCGCTTTCTTCAATATCTCCTCTTTCGCCTGTATCACCTTCATTTTGCCTGCGCAGGGATCCTTGACACCTACGACTTGTATCTGTCCAACCATAACTGGCGGTGTGCTGCTTGCGTGAAATCCTCCGCCGTCGCGTGCCATTTTCGCCGAGTAGCTTGCCGCTGCCACAACAGAAGGTTCTTCGATAACCATCGGAATCAAGTAATCACGGCCGTTTATCAAGAAATTCACGGCTATGGCGAAGGGCAGTGGAAACGTGCCGATGACGTTTTCTATCATACGGTCAGCTGACTCCAAGGGCAGAGAACCCCTCTTCTGCAACAGTTCGCATTCCTCATCTGACAGATCAGCCAGGTCTTTGACAAGCCGCAAACGCTCCTTAGGGTTAAGCTTGTAGAAGCCCGAGATCATTGATGACTTGTTCATGAGATCATTCACCATCGCCTTTAAGTATCGACATGATAGGGATAAAAATGCTTCTGG
>JALHSY010000088.1 GCA_022865455.1 Candidatus Bathyarchaeota archaeon | reverse complement strand
TCTAAGCCCGCTGTAAGCTCGTTGATTTGCAACCTTAACGCCCTCACCTATTCTGATCCCCAAAGAAACTACAGATCTGCAACTTTCCAATAGGTCGGTCGGTTTCCAACCGTCAGGCGCATTTTTGAATCGATCGACAGAAGCGACGCCTACATAGTCAACATCGCCTGACAAAGCTAATTTTTTAATTTCACGAGTCAGAGTGAACATGAACCTCTCTCGTGAAAAGTACTCTCCTAGACACGTAAATAAAGACACTACCGTCAAAAGACGGCGAACTGCAATTAAGAAACGCTTGTTTAATATTAATCAAGAAGAGGTGAGGGACCAAGAAATGCAAAAAGGTAAAATTGCTCGTTCCTCTCTTTACGAAGTTAAAAGTAAGCTTGTAGAAACTGGTATACACTGGGTTATTTTTGCTGGAGCTGCCGCCTATTGCTATGGAAATAGGAGGAAAGTCACAGATGTCGACATACTCGTTAAAATTGAGGACTTGGAGAAGGCAAGAAATGCCTTGAAAAATACTGAAGGCTTTGATATTGTAGCTGACCTGAAAATAAAAACCAACCAAGGAACCTGTCTCTTCTTTATGGATAAGGAAATGGTTGAAAGGGCAAAATGGAAGAAACTTTTTGGCATGTCTGTTCCGGTCATATCAGTTGAAGACAACATTGTTTTCAAGGCGATTCTCCAAAGAGGAGAAGACAAAGGCAAGCATGACATAGAAGACATACAACATATGGCTGCAAATGAAAAGATAGATTTAGAATATTTGAAGAAAAGAATTAAGAAATGTTATGCTGAAAAGAGAGTTAAACCATTATTAACGCTTCTGGGGATTTTGTGATGCATGAATCGTTTTATCCGATAAAAAGACTCATCGTATCATCAAGTTTTGGAGGACTGGAAAATGAAAGGTGAAACACCTCACGATAAGAAATATGCAATCAAAGGATTACTACTGGGGGAAAAAACCTCCGCAATTTGCGACAAAATAATAGGAATCATGTCTCCCAGTGGTGAATTTCGCCCAAAACTATTGGATTTGGGATGCGGTGAGGGAAGAAACGATGTCTATTTTGCTAAGCATGGCTTTGAGGTTGTTGGAGTGGACATGTCCCTTGTTGGCTTGGAGAAAACCAAGAAATATGCCAAGAGGAGAGAGTTAAAGTGGAAACCATCCACGCTGATATTAATGATTACCCACTTAACGAGACCTATGATGTCATCTTTTCGACAGGAACATTACATTATTTATCTCCAGAAGTTAGAAACCTGCAATTCCAAAACTGGAAGGACCACACTTCGCCCAGAGGTATCAATGCTATTTCCGTTTTCGTGGAAAAACCGTTTGTTCCTAGATCGCCTGATTTTGACAAAAACGCTTCGCTCTTTAAGTCAGGAGAATTAATGGGCTACTACTGGGCAAGTGTCCGGGACGAGTACTCTTTTCTGATTTAACTATCATTATGATCTGAGCAATCATCTGACTCCACAAAACTGATATAATGTGCGAGTCTATCTTTCTTCTATGGTACTCTATGAAGTTGTGCTAAAAGTAACGCATGACTGCCCGTTCTGCAACATCTCAAAGAAATTCCCAGCTCTAAAGATGTTCGTCTGGTGCAACCGTGAGCATGAAGCCATCGAGATTGCCACTGAAAATCCAGAAGAATATTCTGCCGCCCGGCGTGAACTATCCAAGATTGGCAGAATTGTTGACGAATCATTTGATGGAACTAAGGTTCACATGATCATAAAAGAGTGCACTTG
>JALHSY010000087.1 GCA_022865455.1 Candidatus Bathyarchaeota archaeon | reverse complement strand
GATTGTACTTCATGATACTCACTTCTTATCGTTAGATGCTCAATATGCTGAGGATATAGGCGAAGGAACCATTTAAAAGAATTGATTCTCATAGCTTGAACATGAAATGGATTGGAAGAAAATTCTGGGTTTGGGCATAAAAAAGGAAAGGTTTGGTTATGGCCCTTTCTTCGTGATTTCTTTTATGATGCCCGCCGCTACCGTAGTGCCCATGTCTCTGACAGCGAAGCGCCCGAGCTCCTCAAACTCAGCAAAGGTCTCAACACATATCGGATGCAAAGGCTCCATTCTCACGACCGCTGCGTCACCAGTCTTCAGGAAAGTCGGCTTCTCCTCAACAACTTGTCCTGAACGCGGGTCAAGCTTCCTCATGAGCTCGGTGAATTTGCACGCGACCTGTCCAGTGTGGTAGTGCAGTACCGGCGTGTATCCTGCGGCTACGGCTGTTGGGTGGTAGATCACGATTATCTGTCCGATGAACTCCTTAACCACTGAGGGCGGATTAGTCACGTGTCCAGCGACGTCTCCGCGGTGTATGTCGGTCTTTGCCACTCCCCTTATGTTGAATCCGATGTTGTCGCCCGGCTCAGCCTTCGGAATCCTCTCGTGGTGCATTTCGAGCGACTTGACTTCGCCTTGCTTGTTGGACGGCATGAATATGACCACGTCGTTTTCTTTGACTATTCCTGTTTCGACTCTGCCAACGGGGACTGTGCCTACGCCTGTGATGCTGTAAACGTCCTGGATTGGAATGCGCAAGGGTTTGTTTGTCGGTTTAGGAGGCACTTCAAACGTGTCCAAAGCGTCAATCAAAGTTGGGCCAGTGTACCAAGGCATGTGTTCGCTTTTCTTCACGAGGTTGTCGCCCGTCCACCCTGAAGTGGGCACGAACGGGATTTTTTCAACCTTGTAACCCACCATCTTGAGCATTCTGCCAACTTCGTTCTTGATTTCGTTGTAGCGGTCTTGGCTCCAGTTAACTGAGACGTCGTCCACCTTGTTAATGGCCACAACCATCTGTCGAACACCCAACGTGAAAGCTAGGAAAGCGTGCTCCCTTGTCTGACCGCCGGGGCCGATTCCTGCCTCGAATTCTCCTCGTCTTGATGAGCAGAAGAGTACGGCTCCGTCAGCTTGGCTTGCGCCTGTAATCATGTTCTTGACGAAGTCGCGGTGGCCTGGTGCGTCGATGACTGTGAAGTAGTATCTCTTGGTTTCGAACTTTAGGAATCTGAGGTCGATTGTTAAGCCTCTTTCACGTTCTTCCTTGAGGTTGTCTAGGATCCATGCGAACTTGAAGGACTCTTTTCCCATTTTTTTAGCTTCTTCTTCGTAAGCCTTTACGGTTCTCTCGTCAATTGCGCCTGCAGCGTACAGCAGGTGTCCTGTTGTTGTGGATTTTCCGTGGTCGACGTGTCCCATGATCACTAGGTTTAAGTGCGGCTTTTGAGATTTGCTCATTCTTTTTCCTCCTCGATTTTTCGGATTTCCCTTTAAATTTTAGTGAATTCGTTTACACAACTGTTCATTCAGTTATTTTAAGTTTATGATGACGTAGAGAAGTGTGGTGTTTGCAAAACTGGAAACAAATATAAAAGCTGACTTTCCGAATTACTGATTGGACGCGTTTGGATCATGCCTGCAAACTTGCCTCCTGATGCTAGGAAGAAATGGGCAGAAGTTGAAGCTACAAGAAATCCGAAGGAAAGGCTTCTGCGAATGCAGGAGTTCCTGAGTCTGGTTCCGAAACATAAGGGCACTGCGAAGATGTGTGCCTATCTCAAGAAGCAGATGTCAGCTATACGTGAGGAGCTGGAAGAGAAGAAGAGAAAGAAGACGGGAAAGAGCGCGTTCAAGCTGTTTTTGGAGAAGGAGGGTGCGGCTCAAGTGGCTCTGATAGGGCTGACGAAGGCTGGAAAAAGCAGTCTGCTGGCTTCAGTGACGAATGCGAGAGTCGAAATTTCAGCCAATCCTTATACAACACGAGAACTCGTGCCGGGCGCTTTGGCTTACAAGGACATCCAATTCCAGATCATAGAGGCTCCTGCCCTGAGGGAGGGCTCCGCAGAGGGAAGAGGGTGGGGACTCAAGACCTTGGCGACGGCTCGCAACGCTGATGGCGTAGTATTGGTTTTAGACTTGTCTCAGAACCCAGTTGACCAGTTGTCCGTCATAGTTAACGAGATGGAAAAAGCGCGAATATTGGTCAGCAAGCCTAAGGCTCGCGTGGAAATTGAGAGAAAGTACACGGGTGCTGGGTTGCGAATCATCGTTGTTGGAAGGCTTGTTGACTGCACTTTCAAAGAGGTTGAGCAGCTTCTCAAGAGGTACCGAGTCTCGGACGGTGTGGTGAAGATTTCTGGAGAAGCCACTCTGAACGACGTGGAAGACGCCATTTTCGAAAGCACCGTGTACAAACCTGCGGTGATAGTGGCCAACAAGACCGACGTAAAAGGTGCAAGAGCAAACTTGAAACTGCTTGAAGCCTATGTTGGCAACACGTTACCCATCGTCGCCATTTCGTGCAAAACTCGAGAGGGTCTAGCGAGACTTGGCGACATCCTGTTCGAAACGTTGGACATAACGCGCATCTACACCAAAGAGCCGAACGAAAAAGAGTTTTCGAAGAAACCTTTCATTCTGAAGAAAGGCGCCACAGTCTACGACTTAGCGAAGAGTATTCACAGTGATTTCAGCAGGAAGTTCTCTTTTGCAAAGGTCTGGGCTAGAAGACTTGTCTTCAGTCCTCAAAAAGTTGGATCCACATTTTGCCTCCAAGATGGAGACGTCGTCGAGATACACGTCAGATGACTTGCAAAGCGATTGTTTGCTTCTTTATCTGTTTGCTTGAGCTACTCTCTCCAGCTCGTAGCGTTTTGCGACAGCATGGCTCTTAATGTCCCTGTTTCCAGCCAGAATTAACTCCTCTGCTAAGCATTCTTCAATTGACCGCGGATTGTTTATCGAGGCTTGCCTAGCGGCTTCAGTTATGTTTCTCAATGAAAGGTCAACTCTTCTCTGTGGGGCAAGGTCAACTGACTGGTGGTACGCTACTCCGCCGTAGGTGATTCTTGTCGTGTCCTCGCATGGAGCGCTGTTTTCCACAGCCTTGACGAGGACTTCCACAGGGTTCTTTCCAGTTCGAAGGTTGACTATTTCAAAAGCATGTTTCACGATGTTCATTGCTCTGGCTTTTTTTCCAGCGTTCTTTCCAGGGCGCATGAGATTGTTCACGAGTCTTTCGACAATGCTTATGTTTGCCTTTCGGAAACGCTTGTGCTCATGTCTTCCCATGCTGTGTGGAGTTATAACGGGCTTCAGAGAAATGTATCTTTGTAAGCCTAAGTCCGCAACAGATATGCCTTTGAAACTCCATTTTTCAAAAAGCTGTACTTCGCGTTTTTCTTCGTGCTTCTGGCTCAAAACTCTCACCGTGCAGGCTTCTGCTTTCTTCCGTAAACAAGCTCGTTCAAAGACACGCCGTTGACTGTAATGACCTTCCAGCGCACCCCGGGAATGTCGCCCATGCTTCTTCCGCGTGAGCCGCCGATTCCCACTACTATGATTTCGTCATGTTCGTCAACAACGTTCAAGGCTCCGTCTCCAGGCAGAAAAGCAGTGATGAGTCGGCCATTTTTTATGAGTTGTGTCCTGACACATTTTCTGACGCCACTGTTGGGTTGCTTGCTTTCCACGCCGACCTTTTCGAGAACGATGCCCCGTGCCATTGGTGCTCCTTCCATGGGGTCTGCTTTGACGTCTAGCATCAGCATCCGCCGGTTGTAGTACATGCTGCTCCAGCGGAATCTTTGACGTTTTTCGACTAGTTTTCTTGCGGCGAATTCGCCTCTGGGAGACTTTGAACCCATGGTTTGGTATCCTTCGCTACGTCTAATCACAATTCTAATATTTAAACTGAACGAGCCATAACTGAAACTCCCGAAGCCCCCACTTCTAGCTAGTTATTCGAAGCCCTCGGCATATTCTGCAAAGTTGAAAGTGTCCTCGCGCAGGGACGTCGTCTCGTAATAGTGCCCGCACGATTGTGACGCTTTCGATATTGTGTCAGCCTCTCTATTGATGAAATGCTGATTGCTATTACTCCCGGCGTTGGTCCTCTCCAGCGAAGGCGCCAATATCCTCGAATTCCTCTGGTTTCCTGTACTGTCACGAAGACCCAAAATGGGAATCCGTGTGCTTTAGAACGGCGCAAACACTCCAGCGAACACGAGCCAAGCCAAGAGTGTTTTCGCTACGAAACTGAGGATGATGTAGAATCTTTCGCCGTACAGGTAATCCTTCCAGCGTCCGACGCCTTTGTACTGCAGAACCATGTTCACTGCAAAGACCATAAAGAGAACGAAGTAGGTGAAGAGTATCATGTACACGAATGTTGGCGGGCTGGCACCGGCGGTGTTGATAGCAGCTGTGAAATAGGCAAAGAGGACGACCCATGGAAGTCCACCGTTAATACAGCCTAGGTTGAAGGCGGACCAGTTCGTCTTTTCGGTTTTCTGATTCACCAGTTCCATCAAGTACCCGAACATTATCATCATCGCGTTCAGTACAAAAATCATGACCAGTGACCAGAAGTCCCAGATGCCGACAAACGTTGAAATCAAGACGATCATTATGGAGCTTGAGAAGGCATATTCGTACCAGCGGTAGGGGTTCATCCCTTTCTTCAGATTTCCATTGTAGCTTTCATTTTTCGGATAGGCAATCGTGAAATGGGCTATCGCGGAGATCAGGGGGAAAGAAGCGAGGATCACTCCCAGAGTGGTAGCTGTGAAAAGGATTTGGGGGTCCGGCACTGCGGTGAATTTGGGTGGTGAACCGCTCAGCTTGAGGTAGAAAGTGTAAATGTCTCTAGACCATGTCAGCGAGAAACCCAGAGCCAGCATTATGATTCCTTGTGTCAGGTGCAGGATGCCTGCGGCAATGTTGAAACGCTTCAAATATCCGAAGGAAATAGGTGAATGCACAATTATTTCCTGCCTTTCCTTGTGGTTCATGAAACGTCCTATTATCAAAGAATGCTAATATGCTTTTGCACGGACTCCTAACGAGAAAAGAACTCCTATGCGCGCTTCTGGACACACTAAGCGCATAGACTCCTCTTCCATGCGAATTGTCGAGTGATCAGGTGGTCGTGTGACTTTGTTAGTTGAACAAGCTCTTTTTCGTCAAGTGTATGAGCGCTGTAAAGGCAGATCGCACATACGGTGGGCGGATATTGTTGGGCCAGCGCTCTCTCGTACGTCAGTAGTTCTTTGCTTTTCGCGTTCTCAAAGAATGAGTCGAGTTCCGCTGCAACGCACAGTCCTTCGAAACCTGCTGTTTGTTTTTCTTTTGCAAGCTCTAACCAATTGGCAATGATGGTCTTGGCGTGCGCTTTACCTTTTCTTAAATACAATTCTTCTGAAGGCGGATCGTAAACACGCCAGAATGAATTTGATCAAAGGTTATTCCATGTTTTTCAGCTTGTCGATTTTCTGAATCTAGTTTGTTTTCCGAAACAATATAGAGAGCAGCTTGATGTTTCGATAGTCCTTCTTTTAGAAATGAGAACGATATTTCACGTTTGAACGTTTCTGCATCGTATAAAAGTAGTGAATGATCTCCAAGAGCAAGATTTCGAACATAGTTAACCGGTGCACCAAGCTTCATCTGCCTAGTCTTTTCAGCCAAGAATTGAAAGTCTTCAATCAAGCTGATTGCCATCTGTCCTGCATCTGTCAATTGGTATTTGCCTGTCGAAGGGTCATGCTCAACTAGTCCTGCGAGCGCCCTTAAGTGAAAACTAGTCTGCCGTGGTTGCCGATAGTAATGCATTTTGACAACTCGTTGAATGATAGGGTTTTGTTTTCTCGCAGGTGCTTCAGAATTTCTTTTCTGACAGGATGATTGATCGCGTTAAGAATCTTCCAGTTGTTCTCATTCAAAGTCTGTAAGCTCAACTATGCGTGCATTGGAGTGTGCTATTTCTGGATTGGGTGAAGCTCAGAACACCTAAGCCCACTATCCACGAGGGACAAAAGCATTGGCGCATCCCAAGTTTCTTAGTGTGCAGGAGCTTGCAGGCAGACGGCTTGCGCGTATCGCTGGGAGCCTGGCGGAAAGCCAAACGTCTTCTCATCGCGGACGGCGTATGCGACTATTTCTTATTCTTCCTGTATTTCTTTGGGAGCTCGGTTTTGGACTCTTGATTAAACTTTCGCTTGTTCTTCATTTCTCCGTTTCTCCTTGTTTCTTTGAGCCTAATTGCTTAGGCCAGTTACCATGATGATGTAGAACAACTAGTTAAACAGGGTTCTGAAATCAAACTGCAATCTTGCTTGGGCTGAACAAGTTCGCGTCTGTCGCACGTCTTTTTCATTCCATTCATCGTCTCGTTGGGGGTGTATCAGTAGAGGGGGGAAGCGAACGTCCCTTTGGCTAGAGGCTTCCAAAGGGCTTTAGAGCGAACGAGCTTCAGAGAAGGAAACCGAAGAGAACAAGGAGGGTTCTGAAAGATTCTTCCACTCTCGCATGCAGAGGCTAAAGAAAACCGTATTGGTTTGTCTTGGGTCTTTCCTAGATCATTTTTTCTATTTGGCCCTAGGTCTCCGCGCATTTCCTTCAACTACTTCTTGAGTCAACTATGCTCTGCGGATCTTTCCTCAGGATTTGCACATCTCCTTTGACCGTTTTGGCAGAAGTTTCTGTCCGCATCTAAGTCAAGAATATCCTAGCCATGTCTATGGCTGCCTATCCAATGAGACCCTCGTCTTCAGGACATGCCGAACTACGTCTCAGGTACCTGTAAGGCCAGCTTCTCTCCGGCGCGGTTGTAGATTGCGACGTTCTTCTCGTCTTTGAATGGAAAACCAACAATCATGAGTACGACGCCGATGAAATGGTTTAGGTCGGCTGGTGAGGGAGACAAGTTGCCAGAAGGATGGGAATGTGCTGTTCCAACGATGGAGAAATCCATTGGCAGCATGTGCAGTCTTATCTGGGCGAATCCTTGACCGTAGTTGGCAAGTGGCGGCACGACAAGTTCAGAAATTGTGATCATATTTTTCTTCTTTTTCCCTCGCAGAAGCAGAATTGTCTCTCTCGGACAGAGCCGTCTTGCTCCTTCGAAAATCGTCATAAGCAATTCGTGGTCAATCGAAACGGTTATAGCAGTTTCCACACAACCATCAAGACGGCTCAACGCTTAATTACCTTTACGAGAAGCTTCTGAAAGGCGACAGGTCTTGGCTGATTGGCGGCTGTTGAAACTTGAAACTCACGATGCATTCATGAACATGGCCATCGACGAGGCTGTCTTGACCGCAAGAATTGAAAACCGAGTCCCAAACACGCTGAGGCTTTACTGCTGGAAACCCTCAGCAGTCTCGATAGGAAAGTTCCAAGTGATCGAAAACGAGGTTCAAGTTGACAACTGCAAGAAACTTGGCGTAGATGTCGTCAGAAGAATCACAGGCGGAGGCACAGTTTATCACGATGCTGAAAACGAGATCACCTACAGCGTCGTTGCCGATAAGGCGAACTTAGAAACGCAAGACATAGCGGCGGTTTACGCGAAGATTTACGCAGGACTAGTTGAAACCCTCAGGATCTTAGGCATAACGGCAGACTTTAACGAAGGCAACGCAAAGACATGCCCAAACCTAACAGTCCGAGGCAGGAAGATTTCAGGAAGCGCCCAATGCCACAAAAGCGGTGTTGTTCTGCAGCATGGAACGCTTCTGCTCGATGTGAACTTGAAAAGAATGTTCACGCTGCTGCGTGTTCCATGGGCCAAGACCTGCATGGAAGTCGTCAACGTCGCAAAGGATAAAATCACTTCAATAAACGATGAGCTAGGAAGGGCTGCTTCTATGGAAAAGGTAAGCCAGGCTTGGATTGAAGGGTTTCAAAAAGGTTTAAACATGAAACTCGCAGCAGGAGAGTTAACGTCTTACGAACGTGAGCTGGCACAAAGGCTCTGCACGAAAAAGTACGGCACTGACAACTGGAACATGCAAGGCAAAGACCTGTCCGAAAGATGAAACATTGTCTTAAGGAAAACAGGGCAAATCTACCGCGTGCATTCTTCACTGAAAGCTAGAACACGTCGTACCAACAACTGGTTCAATCTACATATAGAGGCGGGCTAGGCTTCTCAAGAGCATCAGATAGAAGCCAAGACGATAAGCGAAAGTTCGAACCCTTTTGCTCAGACGTTCTGACCTTTTTCGATTCTCCATTTCAAGCCTTGAGGCGTATCCTCGATGATTATGCCCATGACTGCCAGCTGCTGTCTAATCTGGTCTGCGGTTTTCCAGTCTTTGGCTCTTCTAGCCTCTTCTCTCCTGTGAATGAGCTCCTCAGCCTCTTTAGGCAGTTTTTCTTCTCCCTGCACTTCACCCACGACGCCGAGGACCCTGTCAAACCCGACCATTAGGCTGTGAACTCCTCGCGCTTCTTCTTTGCTGAGCATGTTGTTGCCCAAGAGACTGTTGACTTCTCTAACAAACTCGAACAGCGAAGCCAAGGCTAAGCTTATGTTAAGATCATCATCCATAGCCTCGCCGAACTCTTTTTCCACGCGATTCATCAGCGCGGCTATTTTTTCTCCGCCGCCTTTTCCATCAGCCTCTAGCAGTCTGTACATGAAGTTTGTCAGGCGCTCAATGGCGTTCTTTGCGGCTTCAAGCCCTTCAAAGGTGAAATTGAACTGCTGGCTGTAGTGGGTTGAAAGAAGCAGGTAGCGCACGGCCTTTGGGTCGTAGCCAAGCTTTATGAGATCTCTCAAAGTGTAGTAGTTGCCGAATCTCTTGCCCATCCGCTTTCCTTCAACCAGCAAGTGCTCGTTGTGAAGCCAATAGTTGACAAACTTCTTACCCGTAGCAGCCTCACTCTGCGCAATCTCATTCTCATGATGCGGAAACATGTTGTCCACGCCACCCGTGTGAACGTCCAACGTCTCGCCCAAGTACTTCATGGACATCGCTGAGCATTCAATGTGCCATCCAGGTCTTCCTTTACCTATGTCTGTTTCCCAGAAAACTTCGCCGTCTCCTTCGTCCCAAGCCTTCCAAAGAGCGAAATCCCGGGCTTCTGCCTTTTCATACTCATCAACTTTTACCCTTGCGCCAGCTTTGAGTTCGGTCACTTTGAATTTTGAAAGCTTCCCATAATCCTTGAACTTGGATATGTCGTAGTAGATCGACCCGTCTTCGCCTCGGTAAGCGTAGCCTTTCTCAACCAGTTTCTTGATCAGCGCCACCATTTCTGGAACGTGTTCGGTTGCTCTCGGATAATGTTCAGCCTTTTCAATGTTTAATGCATTTATGTCTTCGAAAAAGGCTTGGATGAACTGAGCCGTGTGCTGTTCCAACGGGATTCCCAGCTTTCTCGCAGCGTCGATGGTTCTGTCATCCACATCCGTCAGGTTCATGACTTGCGTGACTTTGAAACCGCGATATTCAAGCCACCTTCTGAGCAGGTCTTCGAAAAGGAACGCTCTGAAGTTGCCTATGTGCGCAAAATCGTAAACAGTAGGCCCGCACGTGTACATTTTGGCTTTTCCTTTCTCAAGTGGGACGAATTTCTCTTTTTCGCGTGTCAACGTGTTGAAAAACTGGATGTCTCCGGCTGATGTTTTCATGCGGTTTCCGTTAGAAATAGCGATGGAAGATATTTAAGCATTTTACCCTGAAGCTGTCAGTCATACCTTTTCAGCTTAATCATCCTTCGATAGCTCTTCAAATCCTCAGCAACGCTCTTCAGAAGGCGCAGTTCCTCCATTGTCCTCTCGAATTTTGCGAATTCTTCGTAGATTTTCTGCAGTGATTGGTTGCCTCTGCTCATCGTCTTCATCTTCACACATACGTTTTGAAGTGGAGGGTTTCATCGTTTTTTGGCTAACCACGAAGCCGCTTCCGTCATCGAGGAGAAAGGAGAAGGCTTCGAAAACGGAAAGGGTCTGCTACAAAGGCTTGTGGTTTAGCCTTCAACCTTAGCCCTCCACCTTCGCATCGTAAGACTTAAGATACATGTCGCCTATAAAAAGATTGCTGAATACAGCCAAGATACAAACGCGGGGGCAACATCTAACCTATGGCTAGTATGCCTTCTAGTACCTTCTGTTCGGGTATGTCTAGCAGTCTGGAGAGCCACGCTTTCAGAAGTGCGGTTTGTTTCGGGAGCTCGCCGCTGTAGGTTATTACTTGGTTGTTTTTCAGTGCGTCGACTTGGAAGGTTTTTTCTGCTTCTTTGTAGAGGAAGGACACTGTTTGGGCTTGGTATGCCAAGGTTTGGAAGTCTTCCCACTGTTTGCAGCGCAGGATGACTGGTGGACCGCGGATTTCTCTGACTTGTACCTCTTCGGCTTTTTGCGTTCGTGTCTGTGTCAGTTGCGACGCCACTGCTGGAACGTCGTGTGAGGCTGACAGGTAGGTGATCAGGTTGGTTATCTCGTTCTGCAGTGTGGTCAGTCTTTCTTCGACTTTTTCGACTTTGCCGCTGAGTTCGCCGGTGTCGCCCATTTTTACGGTTACGGTGCCAAGCTCGTTTATGAGTCGGTCCAAGTCTTTTTCGTGCTCCTTGAGGACGCTTACTATGAAGTCTAACGCTTCTAGTGCTTCGTCCTTGGATGGAGCTCGTCTTGACATCGCTTGTTCTCCCTTTTTCTTTAACCTATTAATGATGTTCCTGTGTAAATAAACGTAGCGAATCCTCAAAACTTATCGATGTGAAGACATAACCGTACTTATTGACAATTAAAACTCGTATGGGAGAGTTAAAATATCAGTTTAAAACTCATTAAGATGCTCAGTTAGAGAGGATTGCTCCATGCAGGGAATGTTGAGCTTCTCGGACAAGGAAGAGATTGTCAAGTTTGTTTCTGAAAATGGTGTCAAAATACTTAACCTGTGTCACATTCCAGAGGACGGAAGACTGAAGACTCTGAGCTT
>JALHSY010000001.1 GCA_022865455.1 Candidatus Bathyarchaeota archaeon | reverse complement strand
TTTAGGCCGATGCTGCCAATCGCCTCTTGCACGGTCTTGCCTTCATTCTTCGAGAGCCAGATGCACACTTCGGGAGCAGCTTCTTTTGTAAACTTCCCGGAACCGATGCTGCTGAAGACTTCTTTTATCTGATTCTCCGAGACTTTTTCAACTTGGACACCGTCACGCTTCAATGCCTTCAGAGTTTCAGTCATAAACGCTGCCACAGTCGTGGGAGAAACACCACTTTCCTTTACTACGGTTTCGAACAGTTCACCATATTCAGTATCCAAGATCTGCTTGGCCAACTTCTGATTCAGCCCGTGCTCTTTCATCAGACGTTGAAGCTTCTGCTCCGGAAGTTCAGGCAACCGCGAACCAACCAGCTGAACATCGTCTTGAGTGATCTGCGTGGGCGGAATGTCGGTTTCAGGATACATCCGTGCTGACCCAGGCCTCGGTCTCATGTAACGCGATGTTCCGTCTGGATTTGGCGCTCGCGTTTCCTGCGGCACCCCCTCAATGGCTTCTCGGGCTCTCTCAATAACCGCCTTCAACGCGTCTCTGGCATTTTCAGGGCTGTCGCCGACAAAGACGACAGCATCTTGTTCCCCTGCTTCGACGGCTCTTCTCAGCTCTTCAATTTCCTCTTGCGTTATGCCGTAAGCTGGCATCTCGTCCGTGTGAAAAATTCCGCCAACCTTCCCCCAGAACCTCGCCCTGTCAGCCATCTCAGTTCCAAGACGAAAGTCTGGAGCAAGTTCACGTTTCAAAAAGCCTCCAAATCTTGGAAGTTTCACCGCGAGAACCCGCTGACCCTTGTCTACGGCTTTTCGGATAACCTTGCATTTCGTCTGCCTAAAAACGTCTGTCACGTCGAAAAACTCGTCGCCTATCTCTTCCTTATTCGCTCCGATCTTCCTGAGTTCCTCACTTATTCCTATTAAGTTCAGTTGGCGCCTGACTTCATATTCTACGACAAGTGGAAGTTGCTCAAGTTCTTGCAGTCCCTTAATTTCCATCAGGGTGCCGTTTGGGATTGATATGTTTATGTCTTGGCGGATTGTGCCCAATCCGCGTATGACCTTGCCAGTGGCTCTCAAAATCCTTCCAATGGCTAACGCAACCTCTCCTGCTTCCGCTGGCGATTTTATGACTGGTGCCGTTGCCACTTCTATCAATGGTATCCCAAGCCTGTCTATCCGATAGCGTATAATGTTGCCCTCTTCCTCTCCTGTCTTCCGCGCTGCATCTTCTTCCAGGCTGACATGCTCTATGGGAACAGTCTTTTCGCCCACTTCAATCTTGCCCCCCAAGGCTATGACGCATGTTCTCTGGAAACCAGTAGTGTTTGAGCCATCAATAACCGTCTTCCGCATCACGTGAATCTCATCGATAGGCTTAGCCTTCATCATCAAAGCCGCAGTCAACGCAACATCAACTGCCTCCCTATTCAACGGGTGCGGCGGTTCCTCGTCCATCTCCACAAGACATGACGTTTCCCTGTTTGCCTCGTAAAGGATCTTGACTCCCTTTTGAAATTCAAAATAGGCAGCGGGGTCCACTTGGCCCAGCTCGCTCTGGGTCGGTCGAAGGCGCCGCAGAAACGTGATTTCAGGTTCTTCCTTGAAGAGTTCTGGCTTGCAGTTGCAGAACAGTTTTGCCGCCGTGTTCAGTTGCTGATGAATTTCCAAGCCGACTTTCAGCCCGATTTCTTTATAGTTGATTTCTGACAGCGGCTTCATCCTCCCTGTTCCTCGCCTATTTTCTCAGGAAGGGTCCTCGGCGAGTATTCCCCTGCAATATTCTTCTTCAAAAGCTCCTTGGCTTCTTTCTGATCCTTAGTTTGTCCAAAAATCCACATGAGCTTGACCAGAGCTGTTTCGGAAAGCATGTCCTCGAGCGGGACCACGCCTAAGGCCACCAAGTCTCGGCCTGTCTCGTAAACGTTCATGTCTACGCGTCCCCAAATGCACTGAGAAGCCATGCCGACCACTATGCCGTGCTCCACAGCCTTCTGCACTGCCTGAAAACAGTATTTGCTTATGTGCCCCAAGCCTGTGCCCTCAAGAACCAAACCCCTGTAGCCGTTCTGCACATGCCAATCGATTATCGCAGGGTTCATGCTTGGGTAGAACTTCACCAAAGCAACTCTCTCATCGAATTCGGGCTTGAAAACCAGTCTTCTCTTTGAATCTCGCCTTCTGTAGTTCTCGGTCAGCATGATTGTTTTTCCGTCCTGAACTCGTGCTATTGGCACTGTGTTTATGGACTTGAAGGTGTCTCTCCTGCTCGTGTGACATTTCCTGACTTTAGTTCCTCTGTTAAGCGCTATTGAAGTGTCTGATGGTGTTTCATGCATGGCCAATGCGACTTCGGCAAATGGCGCTTTCGCAGCTGCAGTGACCGCACCTACCAAGTTTGTTGCGGCATCTGAGCTTGGGCGGTCTGCCGACCGTTGCGAGCCGACAAGTATGACTGGCACGGGCAGGTCTTGCAGGGCAAAGCTCAGGGCTGCAGCGGTGTAGCCCATGGTGTCTGTTCCGTGGGCTATGACCACACCGTCAACGCCATCGGATATCTGCCTTGCAACTGTCTTCGCGATTTCTGTCCAGTGGCTCGGAGTTATGTTCTCGCTTAGAAGGCTCAACAATATCTTGGCATCAATCTGTGCCACGTCGGTAAGTTCAGGAACTACGCTGTACAGGTCGCTTGCAGTCAGAGCAGGCCGCACGGCGCCGGTTCTGTAGTCAACGCGGCTGGCTATGGTTCCGCCCGTGCTTATTATCGTGACTCTGGGCAGCTTCGGGTTCTTTCCGGGCGGAGGAGGCACAGCAAACGCTGGTTTCGTCCCTTTTCCCACTTTCTCTATCTTTGTGTTTGCTGTTATGTCTATGCCGACGTTGTACCCGCTT
>JALHSY010000086.1 GCA_022865455.1 Candidatus Bathyarchaeota archaeon | reverse complement strand
GTTCGTGGAGGAAAGTAGTAAAAGTAATAGCGATGATTTCAAACCCGAGCTTACGGAAGTCAGGTATCGCAGCGTACTCCTTAAGGTATCCTTCCTTCTCAAGTTTATTTCTGAGTCTGGTGACCGTAGGCTGAGAAACACTGATTATCTTAGCCAATTGTCTGTCGCTTCTCCGACTGTCTTTCATAAGTTCAGAAATAAGCTTCAACTCAAAATTCTTCATATCCTATTCCTTTCCGTTTTGAATAATCGAGATAGAATAATCTTAATATATAAATCAATCATGTCTCGTACATATAGCACAAGTTCAAGCTGGCGCGCGCTAAATGATAGAGTTTACAACATACTAAAGTGGAGATCTCCCTCGAACCCCTCTTTTCTCTCTGCGCGCTCTATTCGTGCCTGTGGCGCATCTTAACTCAGCACAACATCGACAAGTAGAGCGAACATTATTCCCAACAATAAGCCGACAGAAACAGTGTGTTTGAACCCGTATTCGTGCGCTACGGGTATCAGCTCATCTGCGGTTATATAGGTCATTACTCCCGCGGCGAAAACAAGTGAATACCCCACCACGTTTCTTGTGCCAAACGCAGACAAGGCAAAAGCCCCAAGCAAGGCTGCAAGCGGCTCAGCTAGTCCAGAAAGAAGAGTGATAATGGCTATCTTTGAGGGTTTTGTCCCCGCTTCTCTGAACGGAATAGCAGTAGCGATGCCTTCGGGTATATTGTGAAGCAATATGGCGATAGCGATGATCAAGCCCAAGCTTGGATTGTATATGTAGCCTGCGGCGACAACGAATCCTTCAGGCAGGTTGTGCAGTGTGATGCCGATAGCTATTAGCGTGCCAGTCTGCCGCATTTTTTCATTTTCGCCGTTTCCTTTTCTCCTAGTCAATTCAATGTGAGGTATGGTCAGGTCCAAGGCGATCATTATGATCGCGCCAAACGAGAACAAAGCTATTAGTTCAACATGGGTGAGGAGTTTCTGGGCCTCGAAGAACAAGTTGTTGAATGCGACCATTAGCATTACGCCGGAGGCAAAGCCCATAGAGAAGCTGACAACTCTGTCCGAAACTTTTCTAAGCAGCAGGACGATTAGGCCGCCGATCCCAGTGGCCAATCCTGCGATGAGGCTCAGAAGGAATGGCTGGAGAATCGGGTCCATTTGCTTGCACCTATTCTTGCTCGGATTTGGCTGCATGTATTCTGTTCAGTTCTGATTTATTCCTTCCTAATCGCAACGCATTTTCCTATCTGAATATAATACTGCCAATCGGACTGGGGCCACCGAAGACCTCAAACAGCTCGGAGAAACGGCGACAATCAGCGCGCGTTTCTGGCCCCTCAATCCCCATTACAAAGACCTGATACCATGGCGTCTCCTTGAAGAAACTGTTCCGGATAAGATTCTATTAGGCAGTAATTACCCTTGCGGGCAAACCCCAAAAGAAGCTGTTGAAGCGGTACAGAATCTCCCCATCAGCGAAGATTTCAAACGAAAGATATTGGGGGAAAACGCCACAAGGTTACTTGGCTTGTGACAAGGTACTACGGTAAGGTAAGATAAGGCACGCACCTCTTTTTCTCAGTGAATTAAAAAAAGATAAAACTTCACCGCGCGCGCGGTTTGAACCCGGCGTCAAATGGCGGTGTCTCCACCGTCTCAGCGTCTCCCGCAAATCCCATCTTTTTCTTTTTGTCGAGACTCGGAGTCAGAGCGCGCGCTTTCCTAATCAAGCTAGCTGGCAAAATGACAATCCCCAGAATTGCGACTATTAGAAGTAGACATTTCATTCGCTGCATTCTGCGTCACATATGAGGATGCGATATTCCAACTCTTATGATTTGCGTGAGAATGAACCTGCAAACCGCTCCGCCAATTCTTGATCCTTCAAGGCTTACATGAGAAAAAAGGCTCAAAATAGACTTCTTTTCGTAAAATAATGTGGAATTGGGTTTGGTGGGGTCGCTGGGATTTGAACCCGACCCCAAGTGGAGATGTCTCCACTGAAGTCTAAGTCCAGCCTAGACTACGGGCCCTAGACCTAAACTGTTACCCTTCCGAGGTTTGGGAGCCGAGATATAACAGCTTTTTCTTCTTGAACAGCTTTC
>JALHSY010000085.1 GCA_022865455.1 Candidatus Bathyarchaeota archaeon | reverse complement strand
TTCTCGTGCAGCAACACAATGCTGGTTAGTGTAGAAAACAGAGGCGTCGTCGAAGAGATCGGGACAGCCCGAGACTCTGAGGTTTCCACAAAGCTGTAAGACAGGAAAAACCATCCTAACCCAAGGGCAACAATTCCGCCCGCGATCAGCGTAGCCACAGTCTTCCTGTTCATCTTCAGAAAACCCAAGCCTCTGTCCATGATTGGCGAAACCGCGAAGAATGAAACTGCAATAGCCATCACTCTGACTACGTTGATAGCTAAAGCGTGATCTAGGTCAGGTGTTTCCTTCACAGCCATGTCAATCATGGCTATGCTAATTGACCACACTATAGCAGTCGCCAATGCAAGAGCTAAACCCTTGTAGAGAACTCTCTTCTGTGACTTGACTTTGCTTGTCTGTTCGCCTTGGCTTAACAGCCATATTCCAAGAACTATGATAACTGCTCCTAAAACGACAGGGAAGGTGACAGCTTCTCCAGCTAGAAAGACTGCCCACAAAAGATTGAATAGAGGATAGGTGCACGTGATTGGGACAGCCCTTGCAACACCAACGTCCCTCAGGCTCATCATGTACAATGTGTCCCCAACTCCCAAACCGATTACACCGCTGACAATTGCTAGGACAATAACATTCTGCGGCAGGGTCATCATTACTTCAGTCTTGCCGAGAGCTACTAGGAGCGCAAGCAGAACAGTGGCCGTGCACGCAAGGCGGACTATGTTCGCTGAAACTGGTTTTGCTTGCAGTAGCGCTTTTTTGTAGAGCACAGCCGACACCGTCCAGCTGATAGCAGCACCTAAGGCCGCGATTTCGCCGATCATTTTCTCCACGCAGTTTTTTGGCAACGCTTGAGGAAGAAATGTTGTGTGAAGCTGTTAAATATCTAACGCCTGCCTACGCATGCCTAGGAAGTGGAGAAAACGTGGAAATAGACGTGAAATGGGACTCCGAAGTTTCAACGAGATTCCGAAAACTTGCCCTTTGCATCGGAACAATGAGAGGGGTTCGTGTAGAGAAAGAGAATGAGCAGATTCAACAACTCAAAAGGGACGTTTACGAGCAGGTGAAAGCGAAATATGACGTTGAAACCTTGAAAGATGATCCGACGGTGAGAGCGTACAGAGACTTCTACTGGAAGCTTGACATCGACCCCACGAAGACGAGGCCTTCGGGTGAAGCGTTGTTGCGGAGAGTCTTGAACGGAAACGAACTTCCAAGAATATCCACTGTCGTTGACGCGTACAATCTGGCTTCGATGAAAACGGTAATTCCAATAAGTGGGTTTGACAGAGACCGTTTGAGTCCGCCATTTCATGTCCGTTTTGCAAGAAGTGGTGAGACGTTCGCTGGAATCGGCATGGCCGAGCCCACGTCTTTGGCGGATAAGATGCTCGCTTTGACCGATGAAAAACAGGTTCTGTGTATTTACCCTTACCGCGACTGCGATAATACGAAGATAGGGTTGCAGACGCGAAACGTGACTATGGTTGGCTATGGTACGCCAGAAACGGCGGAGGAGCAACTGAAAGAGGCAGTTGACACGACTTTCGCATGCGTCAGGCACGTTTCAGGGGGAGAAATTGAGACGGTAAAGGTTTTTAGCTCTACACCGTAATAGAAAGAGGCGCTTGACTATGTTCTTCTTTACTAAAATGGAAAAGACGGCGAGCGAGAAAGAATCAAACATTGTTTTGGCCCTCGACTTTCCCTATGAAAAACCCGAAAATCGCAACGCTCTCTTCGCCAAGGCAGAACGTGTTCTGGAAGATGTGCATCCATATATTTGCGCTGTCAAATTCAATCATCATCTAGTTCTTCCATTGGGGACATTTGACGGAGTTCAAAAGCTTGTCACAAAGGCTCACGACAAGGGACTGATGACCATAATGGATTGCAAAGTGAATGACATTGGTGCCACAAACCAAGCCATCGCAGAATACTACTACGCCGCAGGTTTCGATGCGCTGATCGCTAACCCCTTCATCGGCTGGGAAGAAGGTCTGAGGCCGATCTTCGAAGTCGCGCACAAGCAACAGCGGGGCGTAATCTTACTCGTCTACATGAGTCACAGGGGCGCAACAGAAGGCTACGGACAAACTGTAATCGACGCTGAAACGGGCAGCAAGATGCCCCAATATGTTTCATTCGCAAAAAAGGCCCTAAAATACAGCGCAGACGGGGCAGTCGTGGGCGCAACATACCCAGAGAAAATAGCGGAAGTGCATGAAATATTACGCGAAAAAGTGCCGATATTCTCGCCGGGGATCGGGGCTCAAGGGGGCGAAATAGCAGCCGCGCTTGGGGCTGGTGCCCGCTACCTTATCGTTGGAAGGTCAATAGTTCAAGCTGAAAACCCTGCAAAGTCCGCGGAGGAAATAAGGAGCCTCGCAAAGATCAGAAAATAGCGACAACAGAGAAAACGGTTATCTTCCTCTTCTTTCCCAAAGCTCTTTCTTCAGCAAATCTCTAACCGACGACCTGATCGCAGAGCTTCGGCTCGGGTACATGTTCGCTCTCACAAGCTCATCTAACCCTTCCAAATAAGCCTCAGGCAACAACACTGTTACAAGTTTCACACCGTTTTCCCCCAGACATGTGAAGCATATAACATGCGCCGAATATAAGATTTGACTCAAACTCTGACACTCAAACCTGTTCTTTTGCAGACCGAAGCTCTCTCATTGTGTTCTGAAACGTCTTGTACACGTCGTCTACGTGAAGAGTCCTGCGTCTTATGCCCTCCTGAACCATGCCTGCTGCAACCAACGCCGAGCCAACTATGTCACTTATGGTAGGATCAGGGAAGGCGATTAATGCTAGACCGACTTTTATGAGCATCGACCTCTTTCCTTTTCGCCACAGTTGCTTTGTTTCCTTGGCCTGATGACTTGTTGCCTTTAAAACCCCTGTCAAGTCAGCATAGCTTTCGCTTAGCTCATTCAAGGCGTCAACCATAGCCTTCGCGTCGTCACTCTTCATTCAGTCAGCACTCAACTCCTCTAGTTATAGACGTGTTGGCAAAAAAGTTTTGGCTCAGAATCGTCGTGCTGACGCCCTTGTTTTGAGGAAGGACGCAAACTTATTGGAATGTAGGTGAAAATATCCTGTCGCAATCTGAGTCGTTTTTATCGTCAATGGCAAAAACATTGCAGGATACGAAGCTGAAATCGCCAAACACACCATCACCTTAAAAGGTCAACGCTTTATAACCAAGCGGCGGACAGGCGCGTATCAGCAAACACATAAATTATAAAACCGTAAAACAACTAACAGTTCAGAAAGGTTGTGACCGCGTTGGAAACGTTTGACCCCAAAAAGTTTGTCGAAACCGAAATTGAAAAAACAAGAAAGAGCATCGGAAACGAAAAGGTTCTGGTCGCCGTTTCTGGCGGAGTCGATAGCACCACATGCGCAGTGTTGACACACAAGGCAATAGGCGAAAACCTTTCCTGCGTCATACTTGATGATGCTTTTATGCGTGAAGGCGAACCTGAACGCGTGGCTGAAACTCTGTCAAAGCCTCCTCTGAAGGTGCCTATGAAGATAGTCAATGTTCAGGAACGTTTTCTGCAAGCCATGAAGGATTTAAGGGATGCTGAAGAGAAACGCAAAGTGTTCCGTGAAACGTTCTATCAGGTTCTAGGCGAAACGGCCAAGAATGAGGGCTGCAAGATTCTCGTTCAGGGCACGATTCGCGCGGACATCATGGAAACCGTGGGAGGCGTGAAGACACAGCACAACGTTCTGGAACAGATGGGCATAAACCCGATGGAACGCTTCGGCTTCAAGGTTGTGGAACCGCTTGTCACCTTATTCAAAGAGCAAGTGAGAATGGTTGCAAGACACATAGGCCTGCCCTCAGAATTTTCCGAACGGCAACCGTTCCCGGGTCCAGGCCTGTCCGTGCGCGTGGTTGGAGAGATTCGCCGCGACAAATTGGACACGTTAAAGAAAGCTACAACCATTGCTGAACATGACCTTGCCCAGCATAAGCCAAGCCAATACTTCGCGGTGATCCTTGACAACGAGGAGGCTTCGCAGCCGTCCAGAGTCCTTCAAATTCAGGAAACTGCAGCGCGTCTTCTCAATGTTCCTTCGAGGAACGTCCACGTAAAAATCTTCCGCGACAAGGCCACCGGCGTCGAAGGTGGAAAAAGGCGTTACGGCGAAATAGTCGGCATAAAGGTTCAGACGATGGATGGAAAACTTCATCAAACAACCATCCAAAACCTTGTCTATCTTCAAACAAGAATAATCACGTCAAACCCAACCGTTTCACGAGTCTTCTACGCAATTAGGGACTTGGCGGAGAAAAAACCATACGTTGTAGGAATAAGGTCTGTTCAAACCAGGGACTTCTTGACCGCGCAAGTTTCAGAAATACCTTGGACAACGCTGGACAAGATTGCAGAAGAAATATTCGAACAATGCCCAAACGCGTCAACGGTGTATTATGATGTCACACCGAAACCGCCGGCGACCATTGAAATGGAATAGTCCATGCCGAGAAAGGTATAAAGGCTGTCTTTGTGCTTCTACAGTTGTGGATGGTTATGTTTCGCGTTAGGGTGAACAAGATTGAGTCGATCCGGGATTTGGACGGCAACCTTGGAAAACGCGTAGAGCTCATTGAAGACAGACAGATTTCCCATTTCGTGGTTAGACCGCAGACGGATGAGGCAAAGGTCGTGCAGGATGTCCTCCAGGCTTTGCAGATGCAGATGCCCATGTTTCCTGGGAGAGCAGAGCTTGCAGTTCCGAAGATAATCCTGTTCTTAACCGAGCAGGAGTACGAGAGCCTGGGCATTGACTTTGACGTGAACCAAATCTACGAGATAGCGCTTGAGAACGCAACAATCAGATTTACGAAAACCGCATGATCTCTTTCCTTATGCTTCTCAGCGCTGGATTTTTCGGGTGAAAAGACAGCACAAACATCATGTTCCTCAGAGCCGCGCAAATCTCCTGAATGCTAGGGTTCTCGCCTTTGTCACAATAGATGGGTATGGGTTCTTCATCGCCGTTCTTGTAGAAAACATATATCGGCGCAAACTGCTTGCCTGAGGTTACGACTTCAATGTCCAACCTTAACGTCTCCGCCATTTTCCCAGCCGCAGTTCGTACGGGTTCCAATCGCTCACCATTGGTTGTAAGCTCTGAGGCACAAACCAACAACTTCCCGTTGGGATTAGCCAGCATGCAAGCGCACCAAAAACCAAAGCTGGGCAAGCGTCTTTTAAGACAAGCGCCGAAACGACACGTCAGCATTGCAGAGAGGTAGGTTAAAGTGAAGACTCATAAACCCTTAAGCTGCAGAACTCTTCCATGAAAAAGTGGGTCAGATGAAAGCGAGAGCGCACGTTTTCATAAGCGGTAGAGTGCAGGGGGTGTTCTTCAGGTCACAAACGAGACATGAAGCCAAGAAATACAGTGTAAACGGCTGGGTCCGCAACTTGCCAGATGACAGGGTTGAGGCAGTCTTCGAGGGCGAAGAAGAGGACGTGAAGCGTCTCATAGAATTCTGTAAGCGAGGAACCACCTGCGAGAGTTGCAAGAGCGGAGGTCACGTGGGAACGCTACTCAGGCGAGTTTGGAGATTTTGAAATGAGATAAAGCCGCCTGCTCGGGCGAGGCAGGGTTTGCTTTTCTAGGCTCCTTTCTTGGGCACTCTGAAATGTGATGCTTTCCCAGCACTTACGTATTCTCCGCCCACACCGCGCACTATGGAAGCGATTTTCGAAAAGTTCTCCGAACCCAAGAACTGGCGGGGTTTTATCACGACGTACTGGTCTTTCTCTTCAAAGCTTAACAGGTTCTCTAAATCCTCTGGAAACATCATTTTAATGTCCTCGATGGCCTTGGTCTTTTCGCGCATCTGAAGTTGCGGCGGCGGAGGAGCAACTACAGGTTGCGTGAACTTCGAGACTGCCAAAGACTTCAGTGAAGCGGAAACTTGGCGCAGGTCTTCCATGATGCCGTTCAAGATTACCACGAGTTCGTCTACTCTCTTAGTAAGATTTTCAATCTTTTCTTTTTCTTCGCTCATGTGTCTTCTTCCTTCCAAACCTTAATACTTAACGCATTTATTAATGGTTTTTGACTCTTCGGATAGACTCGTAGTATGCTGAAGAACGGGGTTAGAAGTGAGGTTTCGCCGTACTTGATTGAGATTGACGGAAGCCAGAAAAGCGGAAGCGGCACGATTCTCAGACTGGCCGTTGCCTTAGCCGCCATCCTCGGACAACCATTGCACATTCACGGCATCAGACAGAACAGACCTCAGCCAGGCTTGAAGCCGCAGCATCTGGAATCAGTCTTGACAGCCGCGAAGCTTTGTGGCGCGAAACTGGAAGGTGCCCGACTTGACTCTCGGGAACTCTGGTTCGAACCCAACCGAATCAGAGGCGGAAACATCGAAGCTGAAATCGGCACTGCCGGAAGCATCCCAATGCTGCTGATGACTGTGCTGCCTATCTGTGCTTTCGCAGAGAACACTGTGCGTCTGCATGTTTCAAAAGGCGGAACAGACGTTTCACATTCGCCCACGATCCACTACATTCAGCACGTATTCCTGCCCACGTTGAAACGCATGGGGTTGAACGCATCCCTGACAGTTCACAAATATGGCTACTATCCTAAGGGCATCGGAGAAGTAACAGTCAGCGTTGAGCCCTGCAAATCCTTGAAGCCTTTGCGTTTAGAAGACTCTGGCAACATCCAAGCAGTGAGAGGGATTTCCGTGTGCACTTTTCTGGCTGAAAGAAAGGTTGCCGAACGCCAAGCAAAAGCAGCAAACGACTATCTGAAAGAGAAGGGTTACGTAACGGACATTAGGGCAGTAAATGACAGTTCAAACCCACTGCAGAAGGGCAGTTCACTCGTCCTGTGGGCTGAAACAGACACAGGCGCCATCGTCGGAGCAGACGCAATAGGCGAGCTTAAGAAAGCAAGTGAAACTGTGGGCAGAGAAGCTGCTGAAAAACTCTACGCAGAGCTTTCGGCCAAGTCCACAGTTGATGTTCATTTGGCTGACATGCTGATACCATACTTAGCACTAGCACAAGGCAAATCGGCATATCTAACACGAAAACTCACAGATCACTTGGAAACAAACATCTGGCTTGTTCAAGAGATGCTGAACACGAAAATCAACGCTCAAAAGGTGAACGGACTGTACAGGGTTGAGAAAGTTGGCTGATAGCGAGCCTAGACTAAGGAAATCCGTGTGCCTTAAGGTTCCGAAACAATATGGCGAAAAGACTCTGGCTTTGGCCAACGGTCTGAAAATCCTCAACAACAGAATCGAAATCCAGAGAGACCAAGATTTCGTCTACGTCCCGCTCCTCAGAAAGCCGTCTGGAGACGAGTCCGAAGACCTCAAGCAACAAATAGCAGACTACAAACTCGTGGCTCATATCTTTCCAGAAAGGAAGAAACGAGAACCATCAATTGCAGAACTTCTTGAAAACAGACTTCCTCCACACCTGTTCGCCGGCTTACCGCACTCAGCTGATTTCGTCGGCGACATAGCAATAATTGAAGTCTCGCCAGAGCTTGAAACGTACAAGAACCTCATAGGCGAAGCGATTTTGAAGACAAACAAGAACGTTCGCACGGTTCTTGCGAAAGCAGGCGCTGTAAGCGGAACCTATCGCGTGAGAGAGTTCAGCATCATCGCAGGTGAAGTCAGAACCGAAACAATTCACAAGGAATACGGGAGCCAGTACTATGTGGACGTTGCCAAGGCCTACTTTTCTCCGCGACTCTCCTACGAACACAACAGGGTTGCATCGCTTGTCAAGGAAGGTGAAACAGTCATAGACCTGTTCTCAGGAGTGGGGCCTTTTGCAATACAAATCGCTAAGAATCATGAAAAGGTGAAAGTCTACGCTGTAGACGCGAATCCGCATGCGATTGAATATCTCAAGAGAAATATCAGGCTCAACAGAGTTGGAGAGAAAGTCCATCCGATTCTGGGAGACGCCAGACAAGTCATAGATGAAGAGCTTTCTGGCGTTGCGGATCGAGTGATTATGAATCTGCCTGAAAAGGCCATCGAGTTTGTTGACACCTCCTGCAAAGCGATGAAACCTTCGGGCGGCATAGCACATTTTTACTGCTTTGTTAACGCGTCTGACTCTTTAGATAATGTGAAAGGGAGATTTGTCGAGGCCGTTGAAAAATGCGGAAAAAAAGCCGAGATCCTATTCTTTAGGCGGGTGCGTGCAACAGCCCCTTACGAGTGGCAAATAGTCTTGGACGCGAGGATTCACTAGACTGAATCAAGATAGGGGACTTCGATTTTAGAGACTAAGCGAGCTTTGATAATCTAATGCTCTTGAAGAGGTCTTGTAAGGACAGACTGTTTCGGTTGCGTGTCAGACTCTAACGGTTAACGTGATCTTTACTTCTTGACTCGGGTTCCTCAGTCTCTCAACCAGTTTTCTGGAAAGCTCACGAGCTGCCTTGTCTGCCTTAACAGCCAATGTTCGATCGGAAATGTAGCTGCTTTTCCTGACCACCATTTCTGAAGGATGAGACAAGATCAAGTGCGGGCTTCCGAGCGCCTTGACAACTTCAGCGATTTCTCCAGCTTCAATTAGAATAGTCAACACTGAGCCTTTGCGGCACAGTGCGCGTTTGAATTCAAGGTTCAGATCTGCTGGCGCTCTGTCTGCAGACACTGCGATAACGCAGTCTCCGTTGCTTGACAGGCTGTCTTCTTTCGTTATTTCGAATGTTGACTTGTGCGTGGCTTTGACATTTCTGTGTCCCCTTGCAAAAATGGTCTCGGTCACTGTTTCAGTGTTCAAACTATTCGAGGACCTCTATTGCGTCGACCTTTCCGTCTCCGTCCAAGTCGAATCCTTGTATGACCGTTGCGAAACTGTCTTCGCCGTGAAAGCTTTTGAGAGCTTTCTTCCAAAAGTTCGTTAAGGCCAAGACACATGCTTTCGTGCCTACGGCTTTGTTTCCGGCTAGGACTATGATTCTTTTGCTGTTGTCCCACGGGTTCACGATCTTTGCTAGCACTCCCACTGTGTCCGCGGTGTAGGTGTGTGAGGTTTTTTTGGAGTATAAGCCGCCGAACAGAAAGCCTTGTTCAGAGGGTTGCATGTTAAATCGTATGGGCAGATACTCGTTCAGTTCTTGTGTCAGCAGGTTTGTTCCAGGTCCGCCTACGAGGATGAGATTGTTTTCCTCTTCTTTTTCAGCTTTCACGTCGACGTCAAGTTTTATGGCAAACTCTTCGGGCATCTTAGTGAATTGTCCTAAGAAAAATGTTAGGTAAGAGGCGTAGTGGCCGTCTCTGGCGCTTGTCTTGAATGGTCCGTGTGGTGTCGGGCTGCCTACGACGATTTTTCCTTCAAACATGTTGTCTTTTTTGATGAATTCCTTGAAGAATTTCTGGATGTGTTCATCCATGCTCAGAAGCGAGAGTCTCTCAACTTGCGTGTACTCTTGCGGGAGCTCTATTCCAAAAGCAGATGAGACTGGTTTGTAGTATTTCGCTATTGCTCCTTTCTTTTCCTCTTCTTTGGTGACTATTATGGATCCTGCTTTTGCCAGCTTTCTGATGTGATAGTAGACTTTTTGCTCATGAATTCCGAGTTTCCGCGCAATTTCCAACGGATACATTTCCTTTTCAGACAGCAACACGAGAATCTTCCAGCTTAGCTTGTTAAGGATCATTTTCAGCTTTTGTGGATCGCTGACAATAGCGATCTCCTTAACCTTCAGTGTCTTGTTTTCCTCGTGAAGCAACAGTTTCTTTTCCATCGCTTTTCATAAGCATAAAGCCCCCACCCATTATAAAAATTTTTATTATGGTGAACGAACAAACTGGTTAAAGTCAGCTTTAAAAACGTGAATAGATGGATGAGCATGATCGGCTGCTACGCAACTGGGATATTTCCGCGACCGAAAGAACTCGTCAGCATTACCAGAGACTACGAAAGAGGGCGAACAGGCGAAGCAGAGCTCGATAGGGCGTTCTCAGACGCGACCTCAAGGGTTGTAGAGGCGCAATCCTCCGCTGGTTTCAGCTACGTTACCAATGGAATGTTAAGATGGCAAGACCCGCTTAGGCCTTTTACCGAGAATCTGAACGGAGTCAAGATCGGCGGTTTGGCTAGATGGTTCAACAACAACACGTTCTACAGAAAACCAGTAGTAACTGGCGACTTATCTTGGAAAAAACGCGCAGATCCGAAAGTTGCCGATATTGAACATCTGCCGGAGAACCTCTATTGGAAAGCAATCTTGCCAGCGCCCTACACTCTTGCCCAACTTTCGGAGGACAACCTCTACAAAAACAAGACCGAGCTTATGTTCAAGTATGCAAGGCTTCTCAGAGAACGGATTAAAGACTTGACGAAACAGGGTTTCAAATACATTCAGTTGAGCGACCCAGCGTTAGTCTACAAGCCGAGAACTGCAAAAATGTCCCGGGAAGAGGTTAAGACTGTTGGTGAAGCCTTGAAACTTGCCGTTGCCGGAGCATCCGCAAGGACTTGTCTGCAGACATTTTTTGGAGATTTCTCTCAGATTTTGCCTGAAGTCATGGGTTTTCCTGTGGACGATTTAGGGGTGGACTTGTATGAAACTGATGTTGACAAGCTGAAGGGGTACAAGTTTGGAAAAGGTGTTGCCTTGGGTCTGGTTGACTCGCGGAGCTCGCTTGTTGAGAAAGTGGGTGAACTCGTTGCGGTTGCCAAGGAAATCATCAAATCCATTGAAGGTAATGGGGCAAGCGCATTCTTCGTTTGCCCAAACTGTGATCTGGAATTTCTTCCATGGGAAAGAGCCTTTGAGAAAGTG
>JALHSY010000084.1 GCA_022865455.1 Candidatus Bathyarchaeota archaeon | reverse complement strand
GGCGTTGTGACAGGATTGATGCATAATCGTGAAACGGCACATAAACTCGCTGCGAAACCGACAGGCAACGCAAGGGCCAAAGACTTCCGCGTTGAGCCACTCATCCGAATGCGCAATACGATCATGGAGCCGAAGGACCGTTCCTTCGAGGAATTGGTTGAAGGCGTCAAGTTCGGCTACTACTTCAAGAGGTTCAGAGGGGGTGAAGCTAACTTGGACGGGACTTTCCAGGTGGGCGCACAGGAGGCTTACGAAATAGTCCAAGGCGAAATTGGCGAACCAGTGCGCAATGCTTCCATAAGCGGCAACACGCTTGAGACTCTACTGAAAGTGGACGCTGTTGGGAAGGATTTTGAACTGTGGCCTGGAATATGCGGCAAAGGTCAATCGGCTTTCGTTTGCGCCGGCGGTCCGCACATCAGGGTGAAAGGGGTGCTCGTAGGTGGCAGTGCTTAGGCCAGAAGAAATGTTGAGTCTCGCCGAAGACGTGATCAGCTCAGCCGTGAAGAAGGGCGCTGATGAAGCTGAGGCCTACGCGTATCAAGGGCTCACTACCACGGTTGGCATCGAACGTGGACAGGTTGCTAGAAGCTCAAGGATAATTGATTGCGGTCTGGGAGTTAGAGCCATAGTAAACAAGGCGGTAGGCTTCTCCTACACCAACGTGCTAGATGACAAAGCAGCTGTTGAAGAGACAATCCTCAGAGCGATAAGCTCGGCTAGGGCGAGCAAACCAGACGAGAACTGGCTTGGTCTTCCACCCAAGAAGCTGCTCGGCTCCGCTGAAGGCACGTATGACAGCAAAATTGTTGAGCTGCATGCTGAGGATTTGGTGGAAGTTGCCTCGGTGATGTTGAGCGCCGCTGAACAGACAGACAAGCGCGTGTTCCCAATAGAGGGAGGAGCAGGCGCGTCATACCTGTCTAATGCAGTGGCCAACTCGAATGGCATTTCGGTCTTTGACCATGGGACGGTCATCGAGTGCAGCTTGGCAACAGTGGCGAATGACGGGAAAAACGTCACTCCAGTGTGTTTCGAGTTTAACGCTGAAAGAAAATATGACATAGACCCTGAATGGGTTGGCAAAGAAGCGGCCAGGCTTGCTGTCTCGGCTTTGAAGGCCAAGAAGGTAGAGACAAAAGGCAGTAAGGTAATATTCACCCAATTCGCTCTGCAGCAACTTCTGTATTACACCCTCATCAATGCGGTGAAAGCAGACTACGTCCAGAGGAACCAGTCCGCGTTGAAGGGTAAGATAGGGCAGAGAATAGCGTCTGAGGCCGTGACGATCTACGACGACGGACTGCTCAAGGGCGGCATTCACACGGGAAAATTCGACGCTGAGGGAGTACCGCAGCAAAATACGCTCATCGTGGAAAAGGGCATCCTCCGCAACTACCTTTATGACAACTACACTGCCAAAAAGGAAGGAATGGAGAGCACAGGAAACGCCGCTAGGGCGGGATACCTGTCTACGCCCAGCGTGGAGGCCACAAACTTCCACATAATGTCGGGGAACAAGTCGCCGGAAAAGCTTGTTAACGAAGCAGAAGACGGTCTCATCGTATATTTTGTGCAGGGTGCACACAGCAGCAACCCTGCCAGCGGTGATTTTTCCGTCGTCGTGGCTCCTTCATGGAAAATCGAGAAAGGCGGCATCACCCATGCTACCAAAGGGGCGATGGTCGCCGGCAACATCTATCAAGTATTGGCCAATGTTTCTGCAGTGGCTGACAATGAGCGAAAGATTGGGCAGTTGGTGGCGCCTTGGGTGCTTGTGGAAAACGTTAAAGTCATCGGAAAATAAATAACTTGGACTCTCGTTAGAGGCATGGAAGAGGCGAAAATAGTTGGTTGGCGAAATAAAAGAATACTTGCTTAAGTATAACACTTTTCGCAGAATAGTGCAATTTCTGTCTTTCACATTCTTCAGCGCAATCATCTTCAACTTGGGAGCTTTGCCGCTGCTGTTTCCTGTTCTCTGGACATGGGGGCTTCAACAAAACACTGCGGGCGATGCATTCACGGCTCTGCAGTTCGCACTTTACGACGCAGTTTTCCCATGGCTTGCCTTAGCCTCATTTCTAATCATAGGAGTGCTGATCGGTAAGTCGCTGTGCGGGTGGATTTGTCCTTTCGGTTTTGTTCAAGACTTGGTGGGCTTTGTTAAACGTAAACAGGCAGACTTCTCTTCTAGAACTCATGATAGTATGGTTTACATGAAGTATTTTGTCCTAGGCATCGCCCTCTTCGTCAGTGTGACTTTTTCGGTTTCAAAACTGATGGGAACGAGTGACGGTTACGAGAAGGCCATCGGCATCTTTACCAAGGCACCTTTCACTACGTTGAGTCCTGCGGAAACCTTGTTTGGAACCGTGCCCAAGATGATTTTCAACTTCCGCATGGCATTGGCCAGTAAGTCAGTCATGGACGCAATGTCTGGGATTTCTACTTTACCGCCGCTTTTCTGGGTTCAATTCTTCGTCATGGCCTTCGTCCTCGTCTTTGCGGCCTTCATCCCGCGCGGTTGGTGCAGATACTTCTGTCCTCACGGTGCAATCATGGCTGTTCTGAACAGGTTCAGCTTTCTCGGTTTGCGCAGAGACCCGGTCAAGTGTGCAAGAGGCGGATGCCGCCTTTGTGTCTCAGCCTGTCCTATGCGGGTTCCAATTTTGGATCTACCTTGGGAGAAATTCAGTGACCCTGAGTGTATATACTGCATGAAATGTGCGGATGCCTGCCACGACAAAGCCATCAAACTGAAATATCCATGACCTCAAGTTCAATTCAAACATCGCCGTCTATTTTCTGGCTAGAAATTGAGCCAGCCATTTCGTTTTTTTGAGCCCAGAAACTCTTTGAATACTCGTTCAGCACTGTTCGGAAGATGTTACTTGTCTGCTGGCCGATCTTGTCCCAGTTGTATTTTTCCTGAACTCTCTTAAACGCGTTTGTTCTAAGCCAGTTTGCAAAGCCATCGTCTATTAAGATCCTGTTTATGCCCCACGCCAGTGAGTCTGGATTGTTGACGTAGACTTTGACCCCGCTAATGTCATGTTCAACTATTTCTGACAAACCGCCGGTGTCTGAGACCACGACAGGGCTTCTCGCGGCCATGGCCTCAAGCGCAACTATGCCGAAAGGTTCGAAAAGGGAAGGCACGACTGAAACGTCAGCGCATCTCTGCAGTTTCCTGAGCGTCTCATCGTCTACAAATCCTGTGAACAACACTTTGTGAACCAGTCCCATGCTTTTGACGAGGCCTGAAAGCTGTTCTTTCATGTAGCCGTTGCCGACAATTATGAATTTAGCATTGGCTTTTTCCAAAACCTTTGGAACGGCGTTAACGAGGACGTGAACACCCTTCTCGTACACCAATCTTCCCACGAAAAGCACAATCTTCTCCTCGGGGAGAGCAAACTTGCTTCTGAACTCGCTCAAGTCTTCTCCATGACCTGCGTAGACCTCGGTGTTCACGCCGTTGGGAACCATGACCAGCTTGTCTTCAGGAAGCCCAAACGCCCACCGGACGTGTGAAACCATGTAGTCGCTGCAGCATATCACCTTCCAAGCCTCATAAGTGAGCCACGCTTCAGTCTCATGGATCATCTTTTCATAGTCGAAGTGAATCCCGTTTCTCCGTCCAATCTCCGTTGAGTGCATCGTAGCGAACAATGGTTTTCTGAAAACGTGTTTCAAGCCGATTCCCGCGGTTGCGACAAGCCAGTCGTGGGCATGAAACACATCGATCTTCCCGCCAAGACTGTTAACGAGAGCCGCTGCTTCCTTCTGCATGTTAACGTTCATCAGGTAAACCCATGTTGCAAAGTCCGGAGATGGGTTCTTGTAGGAATCTATCCGCAGAACCTGCACACCGTCGACAACTTCATGCTGCGGCGCGCCTGGAAAATCACATGTTACCACGTATACCTTCGCGCCATTTCTTGCTAAGCTTTTCGACAAGTAGTAAACGTGGGGAGAGATGCCGCCGATGATTCTGGGCGGGAACTCCCACGTGAGCATCATGACCGACAGGTCTTGATTCATCTAGTGCGTCGCACCTCCAGCGACATCCCTATAGGCTTCCAAAATGTCCTTCATCCAGCGCGCCGAATTCGGAGAAATCACCTTTATCTTTTCAACTGGGGCCCTGTAGATTCTGGAAATCTCATCCTTCATCCAATCCGACTTGGCAAGCAGTTTCCCTGCCTCATACGTTCCCAGCCACTCGATGCTTCTGATAGCCATGTTGAAGGGTGAGTTTGCACCGTGGGAACGGTGGTCTTCCAAGCTTTCCGCAGAATAAACAAACGGTATGTGCAGCGCTTTTTTCAACGTGACCGCGGCTGGGATGAAGTGCCAATCGTGCACGTCAATCAGGTCGATTTGTTTGGTAACATCGTAGTAGATGTTTGAAGCAGCTCTTTCAACTTCCTGATTCAGCGTAAGAACCCATGTGAGGACGCCTATGTGTGTGCGAACCGGATTGTTCACTCTGTAGATTTTGACTCCTTCAGGGTCGTCGTGCAGCCCCGTCATGTAATCATGATATGTGACGACGAACACTCCGACTTTGTTCTTGACGAGCTGCACAGCAAGGTCTTTCAAGTAGTCGGCAAGCTGCCCAACGATCCTCGGCGGATATTCCCAAGAAAAAATTGCGGCCTGCATCAGGCTTCACTACGTGAAAAGCGCGCAGACCTTTATTATTCCGCTTCCAGTCAGGTAGTATCTCTTCTTGCCCTCATTGTCCACAAAGCTTTCAGTGAAACCTTCAATCTTGTAATTGTCAAGGGTCTTCTCGATTTCACTCAGGTCAACCTGCAAAACCTGCGACAGCTCTTCACTTCTTCTAGCCAAGTCTGGAGCTGTGGCGCAAAGGTTATGCAACGTTTGCAGAATCTTCTCAGGAAGGGGGAGCTCTTCTCTCAATATTCTCACCTTGCCCACGGGCTGAGCATATTCTAGGCGTGTTTTTCTTATAAAAGCATGTGCAGCTCATTTCAAAAGCATTGGGTTGCCTTTTGCATTTGTCTATGTAGCTCGTTAAACCTCTGCTCGGTAACCTTGGCCAATGATTCTCTCAGCTGCTTCCCTTTCAGCTTTGCAAGTCTTATTCCTTTGAATCGTGCGCTCAGTGTCCTATCATGAAGTGACTCTTCTGCCCACTTCTCAAAATCTCCTCGGCTGTCGTGGAATTCCAGAGATTCCGAGTCTGCTCTCTGAATTGCCGTAGGGAACCCTTCCAGACTCCATACTGTTTTCCCCGTGAAGAATTTCTCTCCCACGCCTGTGTAGAACAGGAAGGGTTCGTTTGCAGCCACAGATGCAAGGCGCACTCGATTCTCGAAATCCAGTATCGCCGCCTGTGCGGTTACGAATGCGTCTATGGGCGAATCATAAGGACTGAAATAGGAGTGGACCTCGCCTGGCGCTCCTCCCGCCGTGAACATGTAGTAAAGGTGATCGCTTATCTGGAAGTATCTCCACGTCTTCAAGAGGTCTTTGTCATTCGTCTCCTTTACGAGCGGTTCAAGTCTTTTCACGTTTGTGTAGTAAGCCCACTGCATGGTGTTTCCAAGCCAGCAGCTTGCATCTCTCTCCAAGTCTGCCCAAGAAACGGTTCCGCCGAGTTCGGGGACGTCAATCTCTCCTACAGACGCATACTTCTCAACAACTTCGGAAGGCGTAGCCATGTGCAGGTGCCACCACTTCAAAATCTCGCTAGGCAGGTGCCTCAGAAAATCGTGAATGCCTGTTTCGGGCCAGTGATGCTCCCCGAAAGTTTCGTAGTCCGGAAAGATGTTGATGCACTGACCGGGCGTCGAGGCCAACCAGCCCGCGTACTTGTCCGCTGTCAGCGGCCATTCGTTCCACCATCTTGCCGAAAATCTGAAGCCCACGTCGTCCGTCAGTTTGTAGTTTCGAAGCAAGATTTTGGTTTTCTTGCAGTCTTTCGGCGTGTAGAGGTAGTTTGGCGATTTTCCATGCAGTATCCTTTCCACACCTTCTGTAAAGATTCCTTTGTAGCCGAGTTTCTCGATGGTTCTGGCTATGGCATTGTTATAGAGAAGTTCTGTGTTCTCAAAAACCGAAGGCGTGTAGTGGAGTAGGCTTCTGACTACCTGTTGATGTGCTTTTAATTGCTCAATAAATTCGTCTCGGTCCGGATAGAGGCTTGATAAGGAATGGTAGTAGGTTTGGCTCAGAAACTCCACGCATCCAGTTTCTGAAAGCTGCTTGAACGACTCCAAAAGGTCTTTGCTGAACATCTCGCACTGCTCCAGAAAAACGCCGGAGATGCTGAATGAAACCTTGACCTGTTTCTTCTCTCTTTTGTGGTTGTCAATAACTTCCTGCAATATTTTGTTGGAGGGAAAATAGCATTTTCTGGATGCTCGTTCAAAAACCTCTCGGTTGACGGCGGCATCAAAATAGTAGTCAAAGAGTTCTCCCTTTTTTGTGCGCTTGAACATGTCGTGTTCCCAGAAGTAGCTTCGCTTCAGCCTGTGAGGTTGATGAACCTCAAAGACCAGCACGATGTCTGTCAAACCGACACCTTCACCTCATGATTATGGATGCGCCCGTTATTTCTCGTTTACTATCTCGAAAGCGACGAGGGTAAGGGTTTAAGCTTGATTCGGATTCCGAATTCATAATTTATTTATCCTCTGACCGTGCATCATTCTTTTACAACCGAAAAGGTGAGTCTGTGTGTCAATTGAAAGAATCACAATAGAAAGTCAACAAGAGCTGGAACAGATGGTAACAAGGGAAATCGGCCAAGTGGAGAAAGACCTTAACGTGATCTGTAACCATGTACCGATAAACGACAAGACAATGCTTGATGTTTTGTGTCATGACCCAAACGGGCAACTTGTCATTATGCAAATAGGCGTTAACGAAGACGATGTCATGCTGTTGCATGGAATACAGAGCTTGGACTATGTTGACAAGTTTAAATCCTTCCTCAAAGCAACCTACAACAAGCACAGAATTGACGACAAGGAAAAGCCAAGACTGATCCTTATTGCACCGAGCTTTTCAGACGCGTTGAAGCACGCTGTGGAAAGCATGAGCGGAATACGGATCGACCTGTACGAATGGGAATATCTTAAGCTTGGCGACAACAAAGGTCTCCGTCTCCAACCTGTTTTTGCTTTTCCACCGCCAGAAAGACCAAGAGAGGAACTAAGGCCCATTGAAAGGAAGGAACCCAAACACGAACCAAAGCCAGCTAAGAAAAGGGAACCAGCGCCTCCGCCTGAGAAAGCAGAACCTGAGCCAGAACTGCCAAAGCCCGAACTAGAAATGCCAAAAGAGGAATTTCCAGAACCTCCACCACCGCCAGAAGAGAAATCGAGTCAAGAAGAACAGCATAAAAGGAAGCTGAGACTTTTCTAAACTTACTCTGTTCCGTTCTAGATGCGATATTTCTACGGTCCTATTCTGACCACCTTATCGTGGAAAATACTGTTGAGGGTGTGCTTGTTTGAGAATTGGCTTTTTCGTCTGGGAATATCCGCCTGCGCTTGTAGGCGGTTTAGGTACGTACGCGGACTATATTACGCGTGAATTTGTTGCCATGGGCAATGACGTAACCGTTTTCACTCTTAACCCTGGAAACCTCAAAACCCGCGAAATCATGAAGGGTGTAGAGGTTCACCGGCCTCTGATTGCGGATGCGAGTAACGTTTTTCCAATGTTCGTTGTTGACGACTTGAAGAACTGGGGCACGAACATCCGCATGTTCAACGACATATTCATCTACAACATTTTGAGCGGAACGAAATTCATTAACAGCATGCTGAAAAAGGAAGGATGCCACTACGATGTTGTCTGTGTGCACGACTGGTTGAGCAGTATAGCGGGAATCATAGCCAAAAACGAAACGAAAGTTCCAGTCGCCTTCCATGTTCACAGCACAGAATGGGGACGAGCTGGGGGACAAGGCTCAGAAGTTGTTTCACACCTCGAATGGGCAACGTCCCAAAAGGTGGACAAAATACTGACTGTAAGCTACGCCATGCAGGAAGACCTGACGAGGCATGGGTGGCCAAAATCAAAAATAAGCGTGGTCTGGAACGGGGTAGATCCTGAACGGTACAATCCCAAGAATTGTAAGCCTGAAGACGTGGAGGCAATCCGCAGCAGGTACGGCATAAAGCCTGAGGAGAAAATGATTCTTTTCCTTGGAAGACTCACGTGGGTGAAGGGCGTTAGAAGCTTGGTTCAGGCGATGCCCATGGTGCTGGAGGAGTATCCGAACACGAAACTTGTCATCTTGGGTAAGGGCGAGCAACAGAATGACATCCTTGAGACTGCCAGCAGACTCGGGATAAGCGACAAGGTTGCTTGCCGATTCGACTTTGTCTCGGAGGACGAGCGGATTCTGCATTACGCTGCGTCTGACGCTTGCATCTTCCCATCCATCTACGAGCCGTTCGGCATAGTGAGCCTCGAAGCCATGGCCATGGAGAAACCGTTAATCGTCGGCGCACAGGGCGTCGTCGGGTTCAGAGAGCAGGTTGTTCCCTTCGGATCAGATCAGAACGGTGTTCACGTAAACGGCGGAAACCCGGCTGACATTGCGTGGGGCATAAAGGAAGTCCTGTTTGACCCTGAGAGAGCCAAGAAGTGGGGACAGAACGGGAGGAAACGGGTTCAGCAGTATTTCACTTGGAGAAAAGTCGCAGAGCAGACCTTGCGCATATACGAGACAATGCAGCATCCGCAAAAAGAGACAGAATTTAGAGTAGTCGACTTGACGGAGAAGTTGACCAGAGCATAAAAATGGGGGCGTTTAGGTTTTTCAGGCTGCTGCTTTCTCCAAAGCAGCGACGCCCGGCAGTTTCTTGCCCATCAGGAACTCTGTCAGCGCGCCGCCAGCGGTGCTGATGTAAGAGATTTTGCTGGTTAGTTTGAATTCTTCTATAGCTGCTATAGTGTGACCTCCGCCTGCGAGTGAGAAAGCCTTCGAGTCCGCGATTTTTTCCAGAACCTGTTCTGTGCCGAAGCTGAATTCGCGGTTTTCGTAGGTGCCCATGGGCCCGCTGACGACGATTGACTTCGCCTTTTCTATCAGCTTCCCGTAGGCTTCGACGGTTCTTGTTCCAATGTCAAGTATCGTGTAGTTTGTGGGCAGTTCCTTGGTTGTGATTTCTTTGCGTTTTCCATTTATTTCTACGGCTACGTCTTCTGGCGTTTTGATTTTGTCGGGATATTTCTTCAACAGTTCTTTTATGCCTGGCAGTAAGCCCGTAAGCTGCTTCTTCTCTAAGACATCCCTGTTTGGTTTGCCTAGGTTCAGACCTTTCGCGGCTAGGAAGACTTGGCCTACGACTCCGCCTGTGAGCATGTTGTCGGCTATTTTGTTGTCGAGTACGTACTTGGATATTTCGAGGGAGTCGTCGGCCTTGGCTCCGCCGAGAATGAATATGCATGGTTTTTCAGGTTTTTCTAGGACTCTGCTGAGGGATTTCAGTTCTCTTTCCATTATGCGTCCCGCGGCGCTTGGCAACACCGGCGTGAAGCCTATGATTGACACGTGTGCTCGATGCGCAGCTGCGAAGGCGTCGTTGACAAACAGGTCGGCCAGTGTGGCTAGGTTTTGGACGAGTTCTGTTTTGGCGTGTTCTTCAGGCGTTCCTTCTTTTGTTTCGCCCGCGAATGTTCTGACGTTTTCCAAGACTAGGATTTCGCCGCTTTTCAGTTTCCTGATTTCGTTTTTGGCTTTTTCTCCGAAAACGTCGTCGACGTATTTGACTGTTTTCTTGAGGATTTTGCTGAGGGTTTCGGCGTGTTGCTTCAAGGGTATGAAATCTGGGTCGCCCTTGCGTCCTTGGTGTGCGAGGATTACGACTCTTGCGCCCTTATCTGCAAGTTCTTTTATGGTTGTTTCGCCGTGGGCTCGGATTCTCGTGTCGTCTAGGACTTTCTTGGTTTCTGGGTCTATGGGCGAGTTGAAGTCTACTCTAACTAGGACTACTTTGCCCTTCGGTTTTATGTCGTCTAGGGTTAGGTATTTTGCCATTTTTCCACCTTCTTTCATGAATGAAAAGAAAAACGTGTGGGAATATGTTTGCTTGAGTTCAAGCGTTCAGTTTTGAGGTTAGAAGCCTGCTTTCTCGCCGACGAGCTCTATGAGTTCGACCATTCTGCAGCTGAAGCCCCATTCGTTGTCGTACCAAGCGAGGACCTTGACGAAGTTGCCTCCGAGGACCATGGTTGACTGTGCGTCGAACGCTGCTGAGCAGGTGCTGTGGTTGAAGTCTGACGAGACGACTGGGTCTTCGGTGTAGGTCAGTATGCCTTTTAGTGGTCCTTCTGCGGCTTTCTTGAAGGCAGCGTTGATTTCTTCCTTGGTCGTGTTCTTCTCCAGCACGCACGTGAGGTCTACTATTGAGACGTTTGGGACGGGTACTCGCAGGGCGATTCCGTTCATTCTTCCTGAGAGTTCTGGGAGCACGAGTGTGGCGGCTACGGCTGCGCCCGTGGTGGTGGGTATGATGTTTATTGCGCCTGCTCTTGCGCGGCGCAGGTCGGAGTGAACTAGGTCTTGGATTCTCTGGTCGTTAGTGTAGGCATGTGCGGTTGTCATTAGTGCTTGTTTGAGTCCGAAGTTTTCGTGCAGAACTTTCGCTACGGGTGCGACACAGTTTGTGGTGCATGAGGCGTTTGAGAGTATGTTGTGTTTTTCTGGGTCGTAGGTTTTGTCGTTTACGCCCATGACTATGGTTGCGTCTGGGTTCTTGGCTGGTGCCGAGATGAGTACTTTCTTGGCTCCTGCTGTCAGGTGGGCTGAGGCTTTTTCTCGGTCTGTGAACAGTCCAGTGGATTCCACGGCTAGGTAGACGTCGAGGTTTTTCCATGGCAGCTGTGCGGGGTCGCGCTGTGCAAGTGTGAGTAGGCGTTTTCCTTTGACGACTATGGCGTCTTTTTCTGCTTCCACTGGGAAGGGTGCTCTTCCGTGGACTGAGTCGTACTTCAACAGGTGTGCAAGCGTCTTGGAGTCGGCTATGTCGTTGACGGCTGCAAAATCAATGTTGGCGTTTCTTTCTATTGCTGCTCTGAAAAGGAGGCGTCCGATTCTGCCGAATCCGTTTATTCCTACTTTGATTGGCATTTCATTTCACCATTTACTTGATTGTTTGGGAATCAGTTAGTGAGGGTTGTTCTAATTAATTTTCCGACAAAAATGAAGAAAATGTGAAGGACGAGTGCTTATCGAAGCTTCATCAAAACCATTTCTGCGGCTAAGACCAGCGGCTCCCAGGTTTCGCACAGTGGCGGTGCGTATGCGGTGTCTGCTTTGGCCAGTTCTCGGACGGTCATCTGTTTTTGGATGGCGAAGGATATGGCGTTTATTCTCTGAGTCACTTCTTCTCCGCCGATGATTTGGGCGCCGATTATTCGTTGCGATTCTTTTTCGACGACGAGTTTGACTTTTATGGGCAGTGCGCCCGGGTAGTAGTCGGCTTTCGTTTTTGAGGCGATTGTGCCTGTTACGGTTTCGATTCCTGCTTTTTTGGCTGCGGTTTCTGTTAGGCCTGTGACGCCTACGTCAGTGTCGAACAATCTTGACACGGCTGAGCCTAGTACTCCTGTGAACAGTGCGTAGCCGCCTGCAGCGTTGATTCCTGCCACTTTGCCTTGTCTTACGGCTACGGTTCCGAATTGGGCTACTGTGGGTTTCTGTGTTACTATGTGCGGGGATTCGGCGCAGTCGCCTACGGCGTAGACGTCTCTGATGTTGGTTTCCATTTTGGCGGTTGTTTTGATGAGTTTTGTTTCTCCGAGGGCTACGCCTGCTTTGGCGGCGAGTTCAGTGTTTCCTCTGACCCCGAAGGCGCTGATGAAGAGGTCTGCGTTGATTTCCTCTTGGCATGCGACTATGCCCGTTATGTTTTCTTCTCCTAGGCATTCTTCGACGCCTTTTCCCGTGAGTATGGTCATTCCTTTGTCTTGCAGCATTTCATGAACGATTCTTGCCATGTCGGGGTCGAGCATTTGGGGCAGGATTTGCGGCAGCAGTTCGACGACGGTTACTTTTAAGCCTCTTTCTTGGAGTGCTATGGCCAGTTCAAGCCCGATGAGTCCGGCTCCCATGACTACGGCGGTTTTTGCTCCGTTTTTGACGGTTTGGTCTATTTTTTCACCGTCTTCCAAGGTTCTGAGCGAGAGTATGCCTTTCTTTTCTCTTCCTTTTATGGGTGGCATGAAGCTGCCTGCGCCTGTGGCTATGATTAGGCTGTCGTAGGGTATGGTTTCGGTTTTGCCTGTTTTGTCTGTGGTTTCTACTGTTTTGTTTTTGGTGTCTATGTTTGTGGCTTTAGTTTCGGTTTTCAGCGTTAGCTTCATCATTTGGAAGTAGGCTGGGGAGAAAACGATGAGGCTTTGGAAGCTTGGGATTTGTCCGCCTAGGACGAAGGGCAAGCCGCAGCGTGAGTAGCCAACGTGTTTCTCGTCGGCTATGAGTGTGATTTCGGCTGTGCGGTCGGTTTTTCTTGCGGCTGAGGCTGCGTCTACTCCTGCGGCGTGTGCGCCGATTATGACTATGCGTCTCGGCATTCTGTGTTCCTTCGCGTCTATTTTCCTAGGGTCTTGTGCCATTCTGCTGCCTTGTTGAAGTCCATAAGATTCGGCAATTCGGCTTGGAGGTTTGTTGGTTTTACTACGAGCAACCAGGCTTTTTCGTAAGGGTCTTCGTTAAGCAGTTCGGGTTTGGACTGGACTTCAGCGTTTACTTCGAGGATTTCGCCGCTGATCGGCGCGATTAAGTCGGATACGGCCTTGACTGATTCGACTGTTCCGTAGGGAGTGTTCTGTGTTATCGATGTTCCTGGGCTTGGCAGCTCCGCGTAGACTATTTCTCTTAGTTGTTTTTGTGCGTAGTCGGTTATGCCTATGCGGACTTTGTCGCCTTCGACTTTTGCCCACTCAAACTCTTTAGTGTAGTATAATCCTTCCTTGACTTCGGTTCCGTCAACTTTCACCATTCTACATTTCACCTTTCTAGTAATGGGTTAATCTTTCACAAACGAACCCTTTAAAATTAACTGTTCAGAGGAAGAAGGCTCTGATGGAATATCGAATAACAAGCAACTGTGCGTCAATCGTCATAATCTAATGGTTGTTCGGAGATTTCTGGTGCATCGTTCAGATTTAGCGCGCTAAGTTAATGACAATCTATATAGAGAGGGGCCAGTCTCTGCACAGAACCAGAGTCCCGTCTTCTAGATCTTGAGTTTCCGTGGGTCGATTCGTTTCAACCCTTTGACACGCTCATACTTCTTATCCGTTGAAATTATGGCGTGATCCGGCACGCTGTTGCTCAAGGCTGCTGCAGCACAGCAACTGATGTCGTAAATTGAAAGGCAGTCTAGTTTGGCAATGAATGACGAGGCGAGATGGTTTTGCGAGCAAACACTTTTACTTTCCAGCTTGAATACTATCTATGTTTAAGGTGATGTTTGAATTGGTTAAGTGGGAGTACAAGGTGATCCTGGTAAGGACGCAGATCCATTCAGACCATTTCCAAGCCGACAAGAAACCAGTCATAGAAGACGTTCAAAACGACCTGAACGCCCTAGGCAATGAAGGATGGGAACTTGTCAGCGTCCAAGACATCCGCCTGCCAGACGGCAGAATGTTCACGGTCGCTTATCTCAAAAAACAAAAACACTAACTCACAAACGCAGCCCCTAAAGCTCTTTCAACAAGCTCAGGAGCTGGTCTTTCTTCTCAAAATTCTTGTTCTTTTCCGCTTCCAAAATCGCGTGCTGCACCCACCTTCGAAGCTCAGGATAAAAACCTGCTTCAACAGAGTGCTTCCGCTCAGTTCGGTTAGTCCACGAACGCGCGGACCTGTTCGATCGCTCTTTCATTATTTCCATGTTTTTCACCTCACTTCCATTCATTCATAGTAGAACCTTTCAAGATCAAGATGACAAAACTAACGGTCTGAACCTTTCCTTTTGCCTCTGTTCCTCTCTACTAGAACTCTACCTTCATTTACAATATACACCGTCACATATTAACATATTTGCGGAATCAGAAGCCATTGACCCGATGTCTGGCAACACTCTGCAAGTTTTACCTATTATCTCAGTCTAAAAGGGTGAATCTGCCTGATGTGAGGCTCGCCAGGCATGCTTTAAGAATAGTATTTGAAAAAAGGAAGACTATTTACTTGTCATCGCCTTCTATCCTGTTAAGCGTGACCGCTATGGCATATAAAATCAAATATGACGAGGAAGCTGACATCCTGACGATCATACTTAAAGACAGAGGCGAGTTCTCTCATGCCGAAGAAGTAGGCGACATCATAGTGCACTTCGACAAGAATGAAAAACCGCTTTTCAAGGAAATACTCAAAGCCAGCAAGATAGTCCCATTGATGGTTGAGGGCCTAGCCAAGAGAGAAATCACGGTCACCTAACCAAAACCATCGCGTAGCCACAGTTCAATCTATATATAGAGGAGGGTAGAGCTGCTTTCAGAGACCAGTCTCCCAACAAAAAGCCGCTAGCGCTCTCTTTTTCCTTGTATGAACTCCTCTACTGACTGCTTCGCCAGCGAGTCAGGTACCTGAATCGGCGGATGCTTAAACGCATAGGAGCTTATGCTCAACAACTGCCCAGCAATCTTCCTGTCCAAAGCCAACTTCACCGCGCGAATAATGTCGATCACCACACCCGCACTGTTCGGCGAATCCTCAACCTCCAACTTCACCTGAATCGTCAAAGGCCTGTCCCCAAACTTCCTACCCTTAAGCCACAAGTAACAAATCTTCTTGTTCCCCAAAAACGGCACATAATCCGAAGGCCCAATGCGCGTGGGCAAATCATACGGCACCAAACTCGTAACCGCTTCAGTCTTGCTGATCCGCTTAGTCTTCAACCGCTCCTCAACCGTCATGTTCAAAAAATCAGTGTCCCCGCCGAGATTCAGCTGATAAGTCTCATCAATAATCACACCTCTGTCCACACAAAGCCTCGCCAAGTTGCGATGTAGAATAGTCGCACCCACCTGACTCTTAATATCATCCCCAGCAATCGGAAGCCCTCTTTCCTCAAACTTTCTGGCCCACGCCTGATCAGAGGCAATGAACTCGGGCATGCAATTGATGAAAGCACAGTTAGCATCCAAAGCCGCCTGAGCATAGAAACGACTCGCGTTCTTGCTTCCAACAGGCAGATAATTGACGAGCAATTCTGCCTTCGCCTTCTTCAGAGTTTCCACAACATCAACAGGCTCAACCTCACCCTCGGCATAAACGCTGAAAGGCTCCCTCATATGCGGTGCCACACCGTCAAGAACAGGCGCAGCTGAAACCTTCACTCCCAAGTTGGACACATCCGCAAACTTGGCGCAGCAGTTCGGCTCGGTGAAAATGGCCTCACTCAAGTCCTTGCCAATCTTGTTCTTGTTCACCTCGAAAGCCGCCACAAACCTGACATCCCTGACATGGTAGCCGCCGAAATTCACATGCGTAAGCCCAGGCACGCTCGAGTCTTCCTCCGCATCCTCATAGTACTGCACTCCTTGGATGAGCGCAGACGCGCTGTTGCCAACGCCTACGACGGCCACACGAATCTCAGGCAAACCAACAATCCCCTCTAACCTGTCAAGCTAACGCTTTAACGAACGCCTACTCTATAACTTTTTCTGGGAACATGACAAGATTAAAAGGCAACCTAGAAACACAAGACACTACAGAACAGGTTGACCCTTCATGGACGAAAGCCAAGTAAACGTGAAATATGAACCCTTCCAAGAAATCATAATCATGGAAAAAGACCTCTTCCCAACCGCCGACGACATCGCCAGATTCGCCTCAATCATCGCCGGCGGCAAAACAGCAGGACTGTACTGGGCTGGAGGCGTCGTCTTCCTTTACTTTCCCCTACCAGCATCAACAGAAACGACGGCAAAAGTGCTTGTGCAGGACAAGCGGGTCTACTGGACCTTTGTCGGCTACTCCCTCATGCCAAAATACCAGCCAGTGATCGAGACCAAAGAGAAAATAATCGTCCCAGTCATTGACATGTCCTCCAACGCGTTGCTCAAGAAAGTGGCAAGTTGGCTCAAAGACCAAAAATAGACTCCGCGTACAAAACCCGCCATTTCTGAAACCAGACAAGATCAGCTTGGAGTTTCAACCCGTTGCTCACTCTATGCATCAAAGGAAAGATTTTCACTGGAAAAGGCGAAGGAGCACAACTCGTCAAGCTTCCGTGGGTAAGAAAACAGATAATCCAAAAACTCGGCTTCACCCCTTTCCCAGGAACACTAAACATACGACTAACCGAAGACGGAACCAAACTCAAGAAACTACTTGCAAAAGCAAGAGCCACAGAGATTCTGCCAGCTGCAGGCTTCTACCGCGGAAAATGCTTCAAGGCATATTTGGCAGGCAGTCTCGAATGCGCCATTGTCGTTCCTGAAGTCGCTAGGTATCCAGAAGGCATCATAGAAATCATCTCCTCCGCAAACCTTAGGGAGAAGCTGCGCCTCAAAGACAACGACGTGGTCGAAGTCAAAATTCCGTTCTGACAGTTCAATGCTTTTGTTTCTCTTCCAGAAAACCTTTCATGTATTCCTTCAGGCACCCGTTCTTCTCCAGGTAGAGACCATATCTCACCAACGCGTTCATAGCCCTCGCCGCGTCCTCAGGCGAAGAATACGCCGGAATCTTCAACTTGTCAAACCTAGAACGCGTGTGCAAAGCCATCTCTGTCTCCCCAATGTCGCACGCCACGATAGGCTTGTCATATCCACTCGCGACTTTCGCCACGCGATCAATGAAATCCTCCTGCAACGCAGGCGTGTGATGAAGGCCGAGCAGGACTATGCCGTTGATTTCAAGGTCTTGGAAAAGAATCTCGGATGCAAGCTCAAACATCTCTGACGTTCCAGAGCCAGTAATGTCCACAGGGTTGAAGTTCGTCGCGAACTTGGGCAGCTTCCCATCACTCTTCAGCTTCTCAAACTTCTGAATGGTTTTGTCAGAAAAACGTTTAACCACCAGCCCCTTCAATTCACACTCGTCAACCGCCAAAATGCCAGGACCGCCTGCATCCGTGATTATCCCAACGTTCTTTCCTGCCGCGGGTGGCTGCATGGCCAGCGCTTTTCCAGCATCAAAGAATTCCTCCATGTCCTTGGCTCTCAAGATTCCAGTCTGCTCAAAAGCAGCATCGTATATCTGGTCTGAACCAGCGATTGCGCCCGTGTGCGAGGCCGCTGCCCTCGCTCCCGCCGCCGTTCTTCCAGCCTTCAGAGCCACAATAGGTTTCTTTTTTGTGACTTCGCCGGCTACTTTGATGAATTCTCTGCCCTCTTTTATGTCCTCAACATAGAGCAGTATGACCTTAGTTTCCTTGTCATATAGCAGATAATGCAGCATCTCCGTTTCGGTAACGTCGCACTTGTTGCCGAAGCTCACAAACTTGCTGACCCCTATCTGCCGACCTGTCAAATAGTCAAGCGCTGCCACGCCGAAAGCACCGCTCTGTGTGACTATCGCAATGTCGCCAGGTATTGGGCGCGGCGTGGCAATAACCTCATCGCCCGTCGTCAGAATCTTCGTTTCGGGCAGGAACAGCATGTCCACCCCGGTTCTCGTGTCGTAAACTCCTAGGCAGTTTGGTCCCAAAATCCGAATCCGTGCCTTCTTGCCTATGGTTGCGACTTGGGTTTCAAGCTCGTGATTTCCGATTTCGCCGAACCCTGAGCTGATTATGACAACATCCTTGACCCTCTTCGCCACTGCATCTTTCATCACATTAGGCACGACGTTTGCAGGAACAACAATCACGACAAGCTCAATTTCGGCTGGGATGTCTCTAAGTGATGGGTAGCTTTGAATTTCAAGGATCGAGTGCTCGTTTGGATTGACGGCGAAAATCTCTCCCTTAAAGACTTCCCTTCGCTTGTTCTCGACAAAATTCTTGAAAATAACGTGGCCTGCCTTGTTTATCCTTTTTGTAGCTCCGACAACGGCGACCGAGCGGGGATTGAAGAAAGCATTCAGTTGTCTGACTGAGGGATCCATTCCCTTTTTCACCTTTTTCCTCTTACAATAACTATGGGTTTATGTCTTACTGTTTCCAGCATCTCCCAACTCACATCATCCACATCTACGTTAAATTTCTCAGCCATCTCCCAAACCGTCCTTCCTGCGCCATAACCTCTGGCGCGGTTTGCAATCTCTGCAACTTCCAAAGCCTCTTCAACAGAAATGCCGCAACCTGACACAGCGATCGGCGTCGCCCTTTTCCTAAGCCTAAACATTCTTCCCGTCACATAGACGATGAATCCTCCGAAGGAATGAATACCTTTTATTGGGTTTGGACGGGGTGTGAAGTGAAAATATCTGAGTGAGTATGTCTTGTCGGTGTCAACGATCAACACGAAAACCTTCTTTCGAAGCCTCAACTGTATTTGCCTTCGTAACTCTTCAGCAGCAACCCGTGCATCCTTCAACGGTAAGCTAACATAGGAGTATGCCAAGTTGCTTCCATCAATTCCGCCCTCGGAGCCAAACATCAACGCCTGCAACAAACCAGCATAGTGCAAGGCAACTTGCTTGTGTCGGCTACCCGTTTCTAGTGGGTATTCGCGAAGCCTCTGCAGCGGTTTTCCTTGGAAATGGCACAATCGACCCAGAAGATGGCCCCAAGCTACACGCATCCAGCATCTGGCAATCAACCTTGCATTTAGACTCGCTTTAACAACACTCTCGTCGACGATGTTGCCTGTTGCAGTTGCTATTGCTTTTTCCGATATGGCAATGAAGTCTCCGTCGCGTATTTTTCCTCTGACGCCTTCAACAATCTTTTCTGTGTAGTTTTCTCTAGGCCTCCAGTATCCTGTCGTAACGGCCAATGCCTTGTATTTGGTCATTTTGTCATGCTTCTTAGAAAGGTTTCTGGAATCTCGAGGTTAGGCTATTCCTGCGGTCTCTTGGTCTTCGTGTGCGTCGAGAATTCCGCGATTGCTGGATCTATAGTTCTTTGAATCGTTTCTTTATCTCTTCGACGTTGCATTCAGTTGGCTTCATTGTTCCTTCGCAGCAGTAACCCAGCTCTACGCATGATGGTCCAGTGTTCTCGAACAGCGCTGGCGCAGCCTTCCGCACCTGTTTCAGCATTTCGGTCGCGACTTCTCTCATCTCCCACTGTGCACGTGTGCAGCATCGAAGGTTGAAGAAGTGTCTGAGTTCGCGGGCGTTCATTGTGACAATTATGTTAGTTTTGGCGGCGTTTGGGAGAATAAACCGCGCGTCTTCCTTCGGAATTTTCATCTTCAACAAACCTTGGTAGGTTTGGGAGATTTTCTCCAATGTCTCGTCGAACATTTTCTTGGAATCGGAATTCTCTGCAATGTTTGGCGGTGTCACGTAGCTTTCCAGCGTGTTGTAGGTGACGTAGCGTTGGCTTTGCTGCGTGTATGAAGCGATGCGGTGCCTGACAAGTTGGTGTGTCATGGCTCTTGAAACGCCTTCAATGCTGAAGGTGAAAGACGCGTGTTCAATAACTGATCCATGCCCGTAAGTTGTTACTCGCTTGATCAGCCGCTTTGCAGTTTCTGCATCCATCTTTTCAAGGATTTCGGAGGGGGTTCCGCTTTTCGTTGATGTTGACGCTGCTGCTCCGCATAGAAGTTCTGCGTCTTTGGTGTAGCGAAGAAGCTTAACTTTCAAATTCTGTCCTCTCCTCTCATTTTGGGATGAAAGCAATAAAAGAATTTGCTTTGTCAGATGTGGGCGTAGACGCGGTCGTTCGTGTATCTTCCGCTTTCCATTTCTCCTTCTATCTCGTGCAGTAGCAATATTCGCTTGAAGGTTGGCGGGTGTGTTGAGAACAAGGAGTTCATTTTTGTCCATGCGGATTTGGCTTCTTTTTCCATGGCAAGTTCCAGTTCCTTCTCGTCCAAAACGCCGTCATGGTCCAAGTCGTATTCCTGTTTCTTGTCCATTATCTGCTGGATTTCCTGTTTGGCCTGCGCTGGGTCGCCTATGTAGAAGGCTCTGGCTCCCGACGGCGCTTTCGGTGAAAGTGACAGTCCGTACGTGATTTTCGTCAAGGCGCTTTCTAAGCTTCTGGGTGAGCCCGTTACGTAGGCTGAGTACGCGTCTGCATAATGCTCCCGCAACCTGCTCAGTCTCATCACGCACAATAGTGAGATGATGTAGACAACGTAGGAAATTATTCCTACTGCAAACAATGCTGCTCTCATGTTGCCTTCGTTTTTTTCTCTTGACCTTCCTGATATCCATGCCGCTTGCCATGTCCCACGTGCAACAAGATAGGCGAGCAGAGGAAGTGCCGACAGCACGGTCATGACTATGTAGTCCTTGTGTTTTATGTGTCCCAGTTCGTGTCCGATGACGCCTTTGACCTCGTCTTCGTTCAGGTTTCGCAGTAATCCCTCGTGAAGCGCTAGAGTGGCGCCAGTGGCGGTTCTGCCGAAAACGAAAGCGTTCGGAGTGTTGTCTGGGACTGTGGCCAGCCGCGGCATGGGTATTCCGGTTTTGTCTGCAAGTCCTTTGACGGTTGATTCGAGCCATGGGTTTTCTCCGGGTTTCAGGTACTGAAGTCGTGTTGTCATTCTGACGATGGCTGGTCCTATGAGGTACTGGAACAGGATGAAGAGAACTGTGAGGATTACCGAGTAAATCAGGTTCAGCTGAATGATGAACATTATTGCCGCCAGGAACGCGGCGAAAATGAAGCCTACTATGAATATCGATGATCCCATTGCGAATTTGAGTTGGGCAAGTCTTGCCATAATATCACCGTACTATCCATAAGACAAAAAGTGCTTGGTTTAAAGTTTTCTAAGAGCAGGCTGGACAAGATTAGCGTAAATGATATGCTTGTATTGTGCTTGGCGAAAGTTCGAAACTCTCCCGGGCTACTAAATGCTTTCGTGTGTGCAACGGCGCTAGGCCGTCTATTTGGATCCAAATATGGTAGGTTGGACTGGTTTGTTTTTTAATGTGCACTTTGAACGAGTGTTTGAAGCCTTTGCCATCATTCCTGGCGTTTTGCAGTAAACACGTGCTCCGATTTTGACCATGCTTTCGGAATCGCTCAGGTTAGGGTTTTCTGACTAAAATAAGCTAGAAACAAGCTTGATTTGTGTGGTGCTCCGGCCGGGATTTGGACCCGGGTCCGCGACTTTCTCTCACCGTTGGTGTCGAGAGGCCGCTATACTTGACCGGACTATACTACCGGAGCAGCTAGACTTAGAATGTTGGTTCGGACTTAAATTTCTGACGCGTGAAAATAGGGTGGGAATTGGAAAAAACTGTGGGGTGAAGGCTTTTAGTCTTCGCCTTCGGGTCCGCCTGGTGGCGGTCCTTTTCCTGGGCCTTCTTTTGGTCTTGTTGAGGCTATTACGTCGTCTATGCGGAGTATCATTGTTGCGGATTCTGCGGCTGACTTGATTGCTTGTTCTTTCACTATGGCTGGTTCGACGACTCCTTTTTCTCGCATGTTCTCGGTTTTGCCTGTGAACACGTTTACTCCCATGTATTTCCCGTCGGCTTTTTCATGTGCAGCTCTCAGGTCCACGATCACGTCTATAGCTTCCAAGCCAGCGTTCTCAGCGAGGGTCTTGGGTACGATTTCGACTGCGTCGGCGAAGGCTTGCACGGCAAGTTGCTCTCTTCCACCCACTTTTGTAGCATAGTTCCGCAGTTCCTTGGCCATTTCCACTTCTACTGCGCCGCCGCCCGCGACTATTCTGTTGTTTTCCACCACGTCCGAGACTACGGACAGTGCGTCGGTCATGGCTCTTTCCGCTTCGTCCACCATTCTTTCGAGTCCAGCTCGTAGGAGAATCGCCACTGAGCGGGGATCTTTGCATTTTTCGACGAAGATCATCTTGTCTTCGCCAACCTTGCGTTCCTCGACGATGCCTGCGAAGCCTAAATCCTCTGAGCCTAAGTCACCCAAGTCTGTGATTATTCTTCCACCCGTTGCTCTTGCCAGTTTTTCCATGTCTGACTGTTTCGCTCTTCGAACTGCTGCTATTCCTTCTTTTGCCAAGAAGTGTTGCGCCATGTCGTCGATGCCTTTCTGGCAGAAAACAACGTTTGCACCTGCACCTTTGACCTTGTCCACCATTTCTTTGAGCATCTTGCTTTCTTGGTCTAGGAAAGCCTTCATTTGCAGTGGGTCGCGTATTCTTATCTCAGCGCTCATTTCTGTCTTCTCAATCTCTAACGGACAGTCTAGCAACGCTATTTTTGCGTTTTCAATTCTCTTGGGCATTCCAGTGTGGACTACTTCCTTGTCGATTATCACTCCGTAGACAAGTTGCGACTCAAACAGGCTTTTTCCTGTCTTCTTTATCATCTGCACATTGTCTATGTCGGCGATTGTTCTGTCTCCGCGTTTTTCAACGATTTGTTTTACAGCGTCAATCGCAATTTCTGAAAAGAGCTCTTTTGCTGGACCCACTGCCTTGCTTCCCATGGATGTCAGCGCCACTTTTTTCAGCGTTTCTCGGTCTTCAATGTCCACTGGGATTGCGATTTTGTTCACGGTTTCGATTGCCTTTTGCGCTGCTTTTCGGTAGCCGGCTACGATTATTGTTGGGTGGATGTTCTGGTCCAGCAGTTCCTCGGCTTTCTTCAATAGCTCACTTGAGAGAACTACGGCGGTTGTCGTTCCGTCGCCTACCATGTCATCCTGTGTTTTCGCGATTTCCACCATCATTTTTGCTGCTGGATGTTCCACTTCTATCTCGTTGAGGATTGCTGCCCCGTCGTTGGTTATGGTTATGTCTCCTAGGCTGTCGACAAGCATTTTGTCCATGCCCCTTGGTCCAAGCGTGGTTTTGAGCACTTCTCCGATCACTCGGGCTGCCATTATGTTGTTTCTCTGGGCCTCTTTTCCTCTGCTTCTTGATGTTCCTTCCTTAAGAATCAGGACTGGTTGTCCAGTAGCTGTGGTTGTTAGGTAAGCCATACAAACTCTCTCCATTCAACGTTAACGATATTTCTGTTCGGAATAAGCAGAAAGCCTCGGAAATATAAACTTTTACCTCAGAACAACAATTGAGCTGCATGCCTGCTGCATAACTCTTTAAATTTCAGCCCGAGCACTTCCTGTATTGGTGAGCAAGTCCTTGCACGTTTCAGTCAGGTTCTTCACAACTCTGAGAGAGGTAACTGGCAAGAAAGAGGAGACCTTGGAGTTTCCGAAGGGCGAAACTGTGACGGTGGACAGGGTTCTCAAGCGGTTGACTCAACGTTATGGCAGGAAGTTTGTTGAATATGTTTATGACGCCAAGACTGGCGAAGTCAAGGGCTTCTTGCAGTTTTTGGTCAACGGCAGAAGCGCATCATCACTTGAGGGACTGTCCACGAGGCTTGCAGACGGCGATGTTTTAGCGATTATCCCGCCTGTCGGCGGCGGCTAACGCGGCTTTTCTTGAATGACAAATGCTTTATGTAAAAGCGAATACTGGGTATCGGTGACTTCGATGGGCAGTTTATGGCTTGGAGCGTTCGTCGGCTTCGTGATCATTGCGGTTCTCGGATGGTGGGCTCCAGTGGTCGCGCATCTAATAGGCGGGTTAGTTGCAGGGTTCACACAGCGGGAGGAGGAGCAGGCAGGGGAGCGGTTGCAGGGTTCTTGGCAGGAATCTTCGGCGGCATAATTCTTGCAATAGTAGCAATGATAGTTGGTGCTGTCATCGGCGGCTTTCTGGGAGGAATCATCGGCGGAATACTGGGCGGAGCAATAGGAGCCATAATTGCACTCATCATAGCAGTGATAACCGGCATCATCGGAGCCATAGTTGCGGCGGTAGGCGGGCTAATCGGCGGCGCAATAGCAAGATAAGGCAATTTCTTCAATAAGGTTTTATTCTCCAATACACGACGTTCACTAAAGTGTCTGTTATGAGTTCGATGGGCGATGTTCTGTACCTTTCGAGGGCGGACATAGAAAGGCTGAGCATCTCGATGAAGGATGTTATTCGAGTCGTTGAAGAAGCCTTTCTTGAAAAAGCAGCTGGAAGAACAGAAGTGCCACCTAAACCTGGAATTCACCCTGAAAAAAACGCTTTCATTCATGCTATGCCTGCTTACATACCGAAAATGACGTCAGCAGGTGTCAAGTGGGTGAGCGGTTTCCCAGACAACCCGAAGCACGGGTTGCCCTACATATCTGGCCTACTAATTCTAAACGATTCAAAAACGGGCTTTCCCATCTGCATCATGGACTGCACTTGGGTAACTGCCAAACGCACAGGTGCAGCGACAGCGGTTGCGGCAAAACACTTGGCCAGAGAAGACTCGAAGGTTTTGGGTATTCTGGGTTGCGGCGCACAGGGCAGGAGCAACCTTGAAGCCCTAAGCGTGACTTGTAAGGGTTTGGAAGAGGTAAAAGCCTATGATGTTAGTGAAGAAAACCTGCAAAAATACGTGGAAGAGATGACGGCAAGACATGGACTGAAGATCGTTCCAGCTGGGTCGCCGAGAAAGGCTGTCGAGAACTGCGACATAGTGGTCACTGCAGGCCCTATTCTCAAGCATCCGAAACCCGTGATCGAAGCATCATGGTTCAAGAAGGGCGGGTTCACGTGCCCACTGGATTTCGATTCCTACTGGAAACCAGAAGCCATGCATTCCATGGACAAGTTCTGCACTGACGATGTGGAGCAGCTTCGATATTATCAGCGGCAAGGCTATTTCTCCGACATACCCGAAGTGTACGCAGAATTGTGCGAGATTGTGAGCGGAAAGATGCGCGGTCGAGAAGGCTCCAAAGAACGTATCATGTCTATGCACCTAGGCTTAGCCATCGAAGACATGGCAACAGCCACACTGGTCTATGAGAAAGCCAAGAAATCGAAGGTTGGAACGAAGCTTCCCCTGTAAATAGCGCTTCATGCCCCCCAGAACGGGGTTTTCTTTCTCATTATCTCCAGATACTCGCTGAGCGCTTCCTGCTCCTCCATCGTCAACCTGTCCATGAACGTTGATACCAGCACTTTCGCGTGTTGTTCTGGCACCTTGACGTACAGGGTGTCTTTCTCGAAAATGTGCCTGCCGACCATAGGCTTTTCCAATGAAATGGCCACTTGCATTCCTTTCTCAGCCTCCGGCAGAGCCTTGCCCTTGTCTTGAATCTGCGATATTTCGCCTACTTCCTCGCCGTCTTCAGCTCTTATAAGCGCATGTTTGGGGCTGATTTTCCCCGCCAAGATTTCCACCCCGAATATCGCTGGTTTTGCCCTTCTGAAAACGTACCCCTCGAGTATTCTAACCTTGCAAGGTTTGACGAGCGCGTCGAAGTTTTGTGCAAGCTCTTTCTCGCGTTGACCTTTGAACCAGGAGAGGTAGTTTTCTATTACGTGGTAGATTATGCTTTCGCGGAAAATCTGAACGCCTTTGGCTGCTGCTTCTTCTTCAGCGTCTGGCAAGGTTTTGACTTCAAAGGCCAAGATTGCACCGTACAATGGTTCATGTTCTTTCACGACCGAGGCTTCCACGACGTCCCTTCTCGAAATGTCTCCAACATCGGCCAACCGAATCGGCACGCCGTTCTTCTTTAAAATGTCAGCAATGGCCTCCAAAGAGCCAAGCGTGTCTGCTTTCAGAATAACACCATCGGCGTCAGTTACTATTCTGATCTTTTGAATCTCTTCAGAAACGAGCTTCGCATACTTTTCGGGCTTTTCGCCCTGTGGAACAGCGTACAACGGCGCGCCGGCCAGAGCTCCTTCCAAGTCAGGCGCAACGATTTTGATTCCCGCCGCGGCAGCAACAGACTTCACAGAAGAAAACTTGTCTCTTGGGTCTCTGATCTCGTCTAATGGTTTAGGGACCAAGATCGCTCGTATTCGCGTCACGATGGGTTTTTCCTTGCCGCCTACCACGATCAAGTTGTCTTTCTGTAGAACCCCGTCGTAGATTATCGTGTTAAGCGTCAACCCTAGTCCCGGCTCCTCTTTGACCTCTAGGACGGTGCCTTTCGCCGAGCCTCTGGTGGTCTGCAAGCGCTTCTTCAAATGCTGTTGCGTCAAACCTACGAGAACCGCGAGAAGTTCTGTCAATCCCTCGCCTGTCTTGGCACTGGTTGGGGCCACGGCTATGGTTTTCGTGAAGTCTTTTATGCGGTCAAAACGATCTGCGTTGAATCCCAGGCGGGAGAACACTCCTATTATGTCGTAGATTCTGTTGTCCAAATCTTCTCTCACGTACGGGTCTTGAAGTTGATATGCCTTCAAGAACGGCGTGTCGGGGTAGCTGTTCCACCCTGGCACGCGGTCTATCTTGTTTGCAGCTACAAGAAACGGCGTTTTTCGGCTTTTCAGAATGTCTATGCACTCGTAGGTTTGGGCTTCAAAGCCTCTCAGAACGTCAATCACAAGAATGGCTATGTCTGCGACGCTTCCGCCTCTTCTGCGGAGGTTGGTGAAGGCTTCATGTCCTGGAGTGTCTACAATGAGCAGGCCAGGGATCTCTATCTCGCCTTTGACCATTGAAAGCATGGAGCCGCACAGCTGTCGAAGCGTGTCGACGGGGAAGAAGCTTGCTCCGATTTGTTGCGTGATGCCTCCGGCCTCTCGAGCTTGGACGCTTGTCTTGCGGATTTTGTCCAAAAGCGAAGTCTTGCCAGTGTCAACGTGGCCGAGGACGCACACGATTGGTTGGCGAGTAGGCATAGCTACATCTTCCTTGGCAAGACTAGACAAGCCAACAGTTCAATACTGCGTTTCAAAATCTATGAACTACCACCCTAATAAACACTCACCATTCCGCTCACAATGCTTTTAAACGTCTATTAGACTCTGTTCTGGCAGGTAGAAAAGCTTGCCTTACTGCGCGAAGTGCGGAGCAAAATTGAAAGACAGTGACAAGTTCTGCTATTCTTGCGGCGCTCCAGCCAGCAAGGTGGTCAGAGAGGAATTTTCAGTTTCTGCTGACAACCTGATTGAAAGAGTGAAAGAGCTGCTTCATGAGGGGAACATCACGAGAATAATTGTCAAGGACGAGGCCGGCAAGGTTCTGCTTGAGATACCCGCCACTGTCGGGGTTGTTGGTGTTGTTCTTGCTCCTTGGCTTGCCGCGCTGGGCGTGATCGCAGCTTTGGTGACGAATTGCAGGGTGGTTGTCGAAAGAAGAGAATAGGGCAGTCAGCCACCGCACTACTGCAAGTATTTCTTTGATTCAAAAGCCTATTCTGGAATCTGCAATACTATTCTGTTTTTGCGGTCAGCAGGATTATTCCTGTTGCGAGCAGTACGACGGTTAGGAAAACGAAAAGGCCGGAAAACGGGTCTAGTGACTGGCTGCTTGTCCAAGTGTAGTATGCTGTAATGCCGCCCACAGCGAGGATTATCAGACCAAAGAATTTCTCAGCCAACGTCAGTCCGAAACCGCCCTCTTCACTCATGCCAATCTTTCCTTTCAATGTGCTTTCTACATAAAGCATACACACGGTTATTTTAAATTTCCCTTGCCTACTTGGTCTCTTCAAGTTTTGCAGGAAGATACTCGTCAACAATGTATGTTAAGCCGTACCTGCTGAAAGCCTCTTGCTCTGCCTTCTTCCTGATTTTCATGAAGGTTTTGATTTCTCTCTGCCAAAGCGGGTCCTCCTTGTACCGCGGGTCCTTCTGCAGCTCATAAAGCCTCTTCATGTCAACCTCGTCAAGCGGGTCAGTCGGCAACTTGTAATTCACGATGTCCGTTGCCCACACGCCGCTCCACTTAGCGTCAGGCGTGTTCAGCTCTCTCAAGTGCGCAGCGTTTGCTGAGCCGGAGATTATTACCATGGCTATGTGCATTCCCCACGGGTCGCCGTCCGTGAAAATGTAAACTGGAAGGTTCAGCTCAGCATTTAGTCTCCTGATAAAGTGTCGTGTCGCCCTCGGCGCCTGTCCAGCCGTCAGAACGAGTAATGAATTGAACTTCTTGTGCACGCTCTCTTCTATGAACCGCGTGAACAAACCGCCTTTCTCTACGGCTATCACCTTGTCCGCCGTCGTTTTCACAAACTCGGATGAAGTCAACGCTGGGCCAATCATGACGCCGTCGGGGTGCGAGGTCAAGTTCATTGTCCTTCCCTCGTAGCCCGGCACGGTGTATTCTATTGTCAGATCGCCGAAGATGGCTGAGCGCTCTTCAGGGAAGATGCTGAAGTCTTCTCGTGAGAATCCCAAGATGGTTTCCAAGTCTGTAACTATGTTGTTTGATTCCTGCTGATCCTTGAAAGTCATTTCATACGCCTGTGCAGAATAATAGACATCTCTCAAGGTTGACGTCTTGCACTGCGAAGTCAACTCATTCGAGAAGAGCGCGGCCCACGTGAGCTGCGCGAAAGGTTTCACGTGGCGGATGTTGCGCGCGCTCCGCTTGACTTTCCTGTCTCCTAGGATGAACTGTCTGACTTGTGGGTCGTAGTAAATGTTTTCTGTTGAGCGGCTCGGCATCGTTATTGAGGGGAAAGTTCCGTTGTCAAGCTGATCGTAGATTTTGCCTCCGAGCCCTGACAGGCTTTCTAAAACTTCTTTCTTTCTCTCTAGGATGCTACTTCTCTGTTTCTTCTGCGCCATATTTTTTCACACTCGTCAACAATTTCTCTATGTCAGGCGGCTTTTGTTTTCCAGCAAGCCGAGTTGAGAACTGCGCTATTTTCGGCAAGTACTTGCTGAAGACTCCAAGCCGTTTCCGCTCTCTGTCAACGTGCTCCCTCTTCGACATGAAGTGCTGAATCTGGCGGGCAACCTCTCGCAGTCCATTGGCAATCTCTCTTCTCACCTCAGGCCTGCCGGCGATGAACTCTTTGCCCACGGTCTTGTATGGTACCTTGGTGCTGCAAATGTGCACTAGAATTGCAATCGGCATGTCTGGGTTGACTCTGTACCTTCGCCAGTTCATGGCCGTTATGACCCTCACCGAGACGTCGCTGGCTTCATCGTAGAGCAGCGGGATGCGGTTGGCAAAACGGTAAACAATGAAGTTTCCCCTCTTGGGGATCTCTCCACCATACGCGAGTCCAAACTCGACGATAAATGGGTGGCCGGCGTAGGTTGCAGGTTTGCGTTGATGAACCACCACAAATTCGGGTTTCAACTCCTTAAGAATTCCAGCCTTCAACAAGTCTTCGCCTAAGGGTGAGAGGCAACTCGCATCTGGAGGCAAAAAGTCTTTGTACTTCTTGAGCATGTGCATGAGTCTGACAATCTCTTCATGAGTGAGTTTCTTCGGATTCTTCGAAAGACTTAAGTTGCTGAATTCCAGAAACTTGTGCGCCGTGATTTCTCCCACTCGGTGAAAATGGTTCTTCAGAAACTCGAGCATGTTCTTGCTGGGTGTTATTTGTATGAGGCGTTGAAGAAGCTCCACATCAACGCCGTACGGGTGAGGTTTAGTTTCCTTCGGCGGCACAGGCATCTCTTTAGTGACTCTCGTGAACCTGTAAAGCCTGCCCTTTGGATCGACAAAGGTCAGGTTCGCATAGGGGTTTACCATGGCCGTCTGCTTGAAATAGTCTAGAAGCTTGGGCATGGCTCTGAAGTAGTCGCCTTCCAAGGAGAACTCGACTATTGTGCCCCGCCACTGTTCTTTGTTTATGAGAACCTTTCTGTCAAGTATAAGCGGGCGGTTTCTCTGGATATCGATCATGAGTTTGTACATGTAGATTTTGGACATCTCTGTGCTCGAAGTTATGTAGGCAGGCTGATGAGTTGTGATCTGTCCGTAGAGAATCGCCATCTTGCCTCCTAAGCCGAAAGTTCCTCTCTGCTGTTTCAGCTTGTATTTGGAGCCGAAGAGCACTTGGCCGAAGGCTGATGGGATGTGTCTGGGCGGGATTCCTATGCCGTTATCTTCAACCCTCAACCTGTAGATCTGGGTTTCTGCGCTGGCTTCTCCCTCGTATGAGAGTCTAACGTAAACGTCAGGCGGTGTCTTGAGGCTTTCAGCAGCGTCCAAAGAGTTTTCCACAAGTTCTCTTACAGCCGCAAAAATGGCTCTCGACGGGTTTGTGAACCCAGCTATGTCTCTGTTTCGATAGAAGAAGTCAGCAGCACTGATCTCTTCAAAGGTTGTCTGAGCCACTTAAGCCTCCCCAATCCCCTTTGCAGCAATTTCGCTTCTACGATACGCTTTGCTCATTCATTAATTTAACTACGCTTCTGACCTGGAAGCATGGTTCCTAATTTAGTCTCAACTCTTCGGGATTGAACGCGTGTAGTAGTATTCTCCGACTTCCTTCTGGAACTTGTCAAGCTTCGAGCCTTCCTTGTTGACTCTCGGCCTCTTCGTGGCGGGGTCCCTGCGGAAAGTCACTTCCATCACTTTCAGAAACTTGTTCATTCCCTTCCTCAGACTTGTAGGAGCATATGCTGTGCCTTCCACGCCGGGTTTTCCAGTGAAGACCATCAGGTGGTCTGCTATGAAGTCCTGCGTGACCACGTCGTG
>JALHSY010000083.1 GCA_022865455.1 Candidatus Bathyarchaeota archaeon | reverse complement strand
GTCTCCCAACGAAAGCATGAGCATCGTGGCCTCGCCGTTCGGAATCTCACAGCCAAACTCGCCCGCGATTACCCTCAACAGGGTCTCATCTGAAATAAACCCGCCTGTTCTTCTCTTTTCTTTGTCCAGCCTTTCCAGAACCTGCTCTCTCGTAACCCCTAGACACACTGCAAGTATTTGTCCAACGATGTCTTCGTTCGTCATTTCAGCTCCAACGTCGGTGAAGATGTAAAATGATTAGTGCTATAAGGTTTATTAAAAGCTCTCAGCGACTTTACATGTGCCAGAAGCCTCGCCCACAGATGGATACAGGCACTCTTTGGAGTTTCGGCTTGGCCCTAATCTTCATAGGAACAGTTGTTGTCATAATCGCGGCTCTGCTCTTGTCTCTGTCCAAGGTCAAAGGCAAGGGAGAAACTAGAGGAGGCGGAGCCATCATAATAGGACCTGTCCCCATAATCTTTGGAACGGGTGAAAAATCCATTAAAACGATCTTGATACTTTCGCTGGTGCTCACGATGCTTCTTTTGATAGTGACTGTGACATTGCACTTCACGTCGAAATGAGTGGAAACCTTATGGCAGTCTCGCAGAAAAGCACAGAGAACGCGTACAACAGCTCAAATGGGCCGCGCGGAATTCTAGTGCTCTTCATCATGGGCATTTTCATCATTTTCCTAGGCGTTGCGGTCTTGATAACCGCTGCAATGCTGTCTGGAAGCGGTTCCGCGAGTTTCGGCGGCTTCATATTCATCGGCCCCATTCCAATAATCATAGGGGCAGGCCCAGAAGCTCCGTGGCTGACGGCGATGGCTGTAATCCTCACAATCATAGGCATTGTAGTGTTTCTGATAATGCGCAGACGGATGGGCAAGCCGAATGGTTAGGACTGATTTTAGGTTGTCTTTTCTTCTTTTCCGTAGATGACGTACAGGAAAATTAGGACTAATACGACGAAGGTTGCTACCATCAAGGAGTATTTTAGTAGTTCGAAGTATGCTCCTACGTCCATTCGGGCAATTCTCCTTTTACCCTTTTTATTCCTAGGTTGGAATATTTAAACAGTAGCTTTTTTCCATTCGTTCATCAACGTATCGTAGAGTTCGTCGTGCTCCTCTATGCTTTCGTACCACGCCAAAGCGTTGGCTATTTTCTGTGCAATTAGGTGGTAACACAGGTGCACTTCTCTGTCTAGGACGCGGAAGTAGAAGTCGTCGCACATGCAGAATTCTGCTTGTGCCATTATCAGGTAGTCCCGCTCTTTCCCAACGACGATCCACACCGTTCTGCCGCTTGGTTTGAAAGCGTACTTTTTCACGCGGTTTTCTTTCAGTGCTTCGAAGGCTTTTGTGAAGCGTTGGCCGAAGATTTCGTAGAGTCTTGTAAGGTTCTTGCCTGTGAGCTTGTCGTCTGTTTTTGCCTGTTTACATATGTTGGTTAGTATGTTGATTTCCGATTTTTCGTCCATGTGTTTTCAGACTTTCCGAAGAAGGCTTATCGATTTTGAAAAAAAGGCTCGGGGTGTCATTCTATGCTTATCGGTTCGCCTTTCGGCTTCTTTTCATCCCCGATTTTCGGCAGCTTGACTTCTAGGACACCGTTTTTGTACTCTGTTTTTGCGTCTCTCACGTTCACTCTCGCCGGCAACTTGATTTCCTTGTAGTATTTGCGTTGAGGGACGTCAACTGATATCGTCAGTGTGGTTTCTGTTCCGCGCAGCTTTATGTCCTCCTTATCCACTCCTGGCAGCTCGACTACGACGTGGATTTCGCCGTTGGTTTCGATAATGTCTACAAGCGGTTCACGTTCCTCTTTCACCTTGGGCCCTTCGAGGCTGGGTTTGACGTTTCCGAACTCGCTGATTTCCGGTTTCCCATCGGGGCCCACTTTTATGCTGTAGCCGTACACGAACGGGCCAAATTCACGTTTGGTTGTGCCGTCTGGAAGTTTGAGTTCTCTGACGTAGTCTTTGGGGACTTTTGAGGTGAAATCTTTGAATTCTTCTTCCATCATCTTCTCCATTTCGTGGAACATTTTGTCGACTTCTCCGAAGTCCCAGCTTCTGAAGAATGGTGAACGTCTTCTTTTGAACCATTCTGGGTAATCATCGTCTGATGACATTGTTTCACCTTGTTAAGGTGAAGAACCCTTGTGTCTATAAGTTTTTTGCTGATAGCTTCAGCTTAAGGTTTTCAGTTGGCTTAGGGTTCCGAGGAACGTCCCGTCTAGAAGGTAGGTTTCTGCGTTTTCCATGTTGACTGCTCCTGAACGGAGAACTGGGCCGACGATGTCGGTCTTCGGTTGGTCGAGTCTTCTTTCGTTCAGCGGTCTGCCTCCCAGGAAGTCGTTGAAGGAGGGCATTATGAAGAGCTGCGTGGTTCTTGCATTTATCTTGAAATGTTTTCTGAGTGTTTCTTCAGGGGTCTTTTCAACTTTTATTTTATGTTTCTGCAGCAGAACCTTGGTCAGTGCCGTTGCGTTGCAGTCTGCCTTGACCCAAACTTGCCTCGATATTCTGAACCCTGCGGGATCGCGAAACGCCACGACCGGGTGCACATGTCCCATCACCAGCGTCTTGCACCCAAGTAGAGTTGGAGAAGGCCATTGATGCCCGTGGAAGAATCCGATTTCGCCCATTGTTATGCCGGTTGCCGGCTGGATTTTGACGGTTTCGGGCAGTAGTGGTTCGAGGCTTCCGTCGTGGTTGCCGCGGATTACGGATGTTTCCTGTACTTGTTTTTTCAGTTCGTTGAAGAAGTCGGGGATGTCGTGCCATTCGCCTATTCCGGCCTTTGCGACGGTGTGTTTTACGTCGCCTAGGATCAGCAGGTTTTGGGGTTTGTAGGTGGTTGTGAGAGCTACTAGCTTCTTCAGAAGTTTTGGGGTTTGGGTTGGGACGTGTATGCCTTTTTCCGCGAGGGCCATTTCCCAGCCGATGTGCAGGTCAGCGATTACCATTGTCCGCGTTTTCTGCGTTTTGAGAAGTGCAGCTGGATGCGGGAAAAGGGGGGTTATCATTTCGTTTCCTTTTCTGACTTTATCATGCCGAGCAGGATTCCATGCATCGTGGGGTTGGCGGCTGCTACGAATTCCACTTTCTGTTTTGGATCTAGTTTGACGTTCAGCGGGCTTCCTTCTGGTGTTGTAATTGTTCCGCCTGCCTCTTGTATTATGAGCCAGGCTGCGGCTATGTCTGTGGTGCGTAGTTTTCCGCGCGCGTCGATGAAGGCGTCGGTTGTTCCGTCCGCCACGTAGCAGAGTTCGAGTGCGTTGGCTCCTAGGTGGCGTATGTGCTTCGTCCTCTCGACGATGCTCATCAATCGCGTGATTAGTTTTTGGATTTTGAAGGTGTTTATGTCCATGCCGATCACGGCTTCTTCCAGCGACGTGTTTTTTGAAGGTTTCATCTTTTTGTTGTCGCGGCGGGCTCCTTTTCCTTTTTCTGCAGTGTAGGTTTTGTCGTGGAACAGGTCTGTCACAAGCGCCGTGTGGACAGTGTTTAGGGCAGGCTTTGTGGAGACGGCGATTGAGGTTGCGTAGAAGGGTATGCCTCTTGTCAAGTTTGTGGTGCCGTCTATGGGGTCGGTTGTCACGTAGGTTTCGTGTGGGTTTTTGCCGTATTCTCTTGTTCCTGATTCTTCGCTTATGAGGGTGAAAGAAACTCCGTGTTTTTCCAGTGTGCTGGTTATGGCGTTTTCTGCGGCAAGGTCTGTTTGTTTGATCGGGTCGCCGCCTGCGCCTATGCCTAGGTTTGGCTGGGGTTGCTCCAGGGTCTTCAGGAGTGGAGTGATTCGGGTTTGCAGGGTGTTTTTGCATTCGGTGAGGATTTGAAGCCAGGTGGTTTGTGGAGGCATTGCAGGCTTTCCTCTTTGTTCTGTACTAGTGTTTTGGTTGTTTGATAAATGCTGTGCTGAAAAAGGGAGATTGTTCGGAAGGCTAGGGTTGGTGCTGGTACAGGGTGTTCTGGTCTACTATCGTGAGAATTGGTTGGGGTTTTCGAGTGAGCATCATCGGTCTTGCAAGGATTCCTGCTGTTCGCGCGAGTTCTTTGATGGTGGCGACGTTTGTTATCGTGGTTTCCAGTGTGGTTTTGGGCGGTTCTTGGGCTTCGATGATCAAGTCTTTGTAGGGAGCTACAATTTTCTCCAGCGGTGGCTTTTCAGGGGTTGGTTTGGCTTTTCGGTAGAAGTATGCGGAGAAGAACAGCGCGTGCTGAAGATGAAAAAGGGTGGAGTTGAAGTAAGCATCGAGTTTTGCAGACTATGCAACCTGTTCGACCCAAGCCTCGAAATAATATGCGTCGTCCAATGGTGCGCTGCCCTCAAAATAGTATTGGAACCAAGTCAAAACATTGTAGCCTGGTCCTACATCGAACCCGTCAGTAGGACCGTAAGAGCCTACAAGCATGTCTCTGTCACCAACAGTTTCCGGCGTCAATGGTAGATTGTACCATGCTGAGCCGTCAGAGTATTGCAATTTCATGTCATTCGCGGTAAGACTTACATTTGTACGTATCTGGAATTTCACAATAACATGATATGTTGCGGCTCCTGTATTCTTCAGTCCGATTTGTGTCTGATACCATTGTCCTCTATAAAGATCTCCGCTTGGTGTATTCTCTTGCCACCACAACGCAAGATTGGTTCCGGATTCTTGGACAGTCCATGACGCTGAAAGTGTCTCGCTAAGTTGTATACCCGCATAAACTCCGACTGCGAGTGTTGCCACTAAAACAGCTGCTAACATCACGACCTTCTTTTTTCCCAACATTTGTTCTCGCTCCTCCTTTCTCCATTTTGGGTATCTTTAAGCGTGCCCCTCACTCGGCACGGGTTAGACCGGCCTAACCTGTTTTTGAAGAAGCTGCCGGCAGTTGCCTAACCAATTCCACCATATGGTATCCAAACTCATATAAATCTGGGTGAAACAGACGACCAGAAGAAAGTTCTGTACCATTAGTCCAGTACGACAGCCCCCATGACTATATAAGCAACGTCCAACACGCACTAAATACTAACCGAGGAGAAAGGTATTGTCCGCAAAACTAGAAAAACTCCTGAACATTTTAAGCGACAACGTGTGGCACAACACGGACCAAATCGCATCAGCCCTCGAAATCCCACACGACAAGCTTCAACAAACAATCACTTTTCTAGCACAATCAGACTTGATACAGCACAACTCCGCCACAAATCAAATAAAAATAAACCAAAACTGGAAAACGCTCCTGACAGATCAAAAAGAAATCCAGCCTGAAGCCACCGCCCTCGGCACAATAATACTCCCGCCACAGCAAACGCTCGTAATCCAATGCACGCGCATAACAAACCTGACAGATGCAAGCCTCGAACTGGAAATCCGTATGGACAACAGAATCCGCGAAATAGTCATAAACAAAGTCAAATAGGCTAGAAAAGCCTCTCCTTCTTCGAACCCAAAATTCGATCTATATAGGTGGTCAAAACACTTCCGAGCAGCTAGGAGGTCAAGCCATGCCGAAAACACCTTTCACAAAACCCAATAAGTCGTTTCTGCTAAGCTATGAAAGGGAATAATGAGTCATGAATGATATCAGAGTCTAGGCTGGGGATGTCCCCCGCAGACTCCCTCTCTTCTTCAGGGAAAGTGAAAAATAGAGGAGGATAATGAAGAGCAGGGCTATAATTCGGGTGGCTGCTTCTTAAGATCGAAACATATTGGGCAGTATCTGCCTGTGGCGTCAGTTTTGGCACACGAGCCACAAATCAGCTTGTCGCAATGATCACAAAGCTCTTCTCCGGATGTGGGTTTTCCGCAGAGCTCGCATGGTTGCTCCACGATTTCTATCGTAATTATTGCTTTGGCTTTATGTTCATTGTCGATTCCAATGGCTTTTGCCAGATCTGCGAGGTAAAAAATCTTTTGCTTCTATCCATTCGATTTTATGATCGTTGATTGACATCGTATTGCAAGACAAGGTCGCTGTTGCCGAGATCCTCCGTTTCTTTTCAGGTATCACGTCGTTCTTGCTCCGATTCAGAAGATTTGTACAATATGGCCGGTCCCCTTATTTTACCTTCAGTATGAATTGCCGAGAAAATCTGTGTGGAGTGAAAACTCAGGCGCGTATTGCGTGTCCTGGGACAGTCGAGAGCAGGTTCTCTAGGTGTTTCTGATGGTTGTATTCCCAAATGTTGCCTCTGAAGAATTCATAAGAAATGGTTTGTCTACTTATCCTAGTCGAGTCTTCGATCAGATACTCATAAGTCTCTAGGAATCCCATTCTAACGAGTTTTGAAAGCGCCCCAATGAAGTTTCCAAGTTCTTGCCTAGGCAAGTAGATCCGAGCAAACAACTGGTTTTTGTTATATACTTTGCCCAAGGCTCTTACGAAAGGCTTGTTCATTAATGAGCCCGCAAACTTGGAGAATCTCTCGTAACTCTTGAAGGTGAATATGAAAAAGCACGTTTCTGGGGATAGTCCCTTGTAATGAGTTGCTAGTATTTGGGGTCCTTCAAGCATTTGTTCTTTGATGATGTGGTTTTTGAAGTGGTACTTGATCCTTTGTTTGCTTGTGTTGAGCTTCTTGGCTAGTTCAGCTAGTGTGATTATGTAATTCTTTTCGAGTTCTTTCAGTATCATGATGTCTATCCAGTCTGCTTTCTGGAAGTAGCCTTCGGGTTCTTTGAGCGTATAAGGGAGTTCTCCCTTGTTGTTTGGTATTTCTTCTAGCCATAAGTCCCATGGGAAAATCCACTGCTCAGATTTCTTGTCGAACCATGTGCTTGTGGCGTTTACGTTGTGGATGCAGGTAGACCAGAAGAAGTCAACGCTACGTGTCGAGTCAAGTTCTTCAAGCCTGGTCAAGAATTCTTGAAATTCCGCTTCTTTTCCAGCTGGTATTCCGTAGGTTGCTAAGCATTTAGGGGCGCCTATGCATTGGCTCACGTAAAGCCAGTAGTCATTGGATTTCAGGCATTGATAGAGGAACTCTTCGTATCCTGGTTTTGATTCTGCGAAGACCATGGCTTTTCTCAGCCCAATGTTGGTGTGGTAGAGGTTTGCTTGAAGATATAGCGAAAAATGGGAACGTAGATAGTTGATTCTGTAACGCAGGGTTTCTCTGGGGATGTCAAGTTGAGCTGCAAGCTCTGTCTTGTTTCTTGGATCGTGCAGAGCTAGGCCTTCCAGAACTTTCACGTCGATGTTTCTTAGCTTCTTTTGCTTGCTTAGTGCCGTTGCTCTAGTCAATTGGACATCACTAATGTTCTATGCACAATAGGAATTCTTAGAGCTTTTGGTTTATTCAGTTTGATTTCTTGTTTGATTTCCGCCTGTTGGTGTGCCACCTCCTGGTACTGGATCTCCGACAAGGATCAAGCCTGGATGTGCGTTCTCTACACGGTGGTCTAGGCACGTTTTTGTTGTCGTTTGGCTTTTGCTCTGGCTAGTGATGGTGATTGTAATAGCGAGAATTGCTGAGCAAAGTAAGGCGGAAAGAAATAGGAACTTAAAGCTTTTCAAAATCATGATGCGTACACCTCCTTTTACTTTCGGTGAGGAACCGACCTATAGTTAGGTAGATATTAAAGAGGTGTGAAGCTGAAATCAGAATTTGGGATTTGAATAGCCAAACAACGCATTAGAAAGTGCGTTGTGTGAACTTTCTTTTTCTGTCATCTATCTTTTGGCTTCATGCTCTCAACCTTCTTTTTCGTTTTCTTTGCTCAAAAATTTGGATAGTGAAGTGCCACTACGGTTTTCTATATATAGGGGCCTAGATCACCACAGAGCAAGCCCGCTCATACACCAGACCGCACAGTTTGTCCGACAAACGAAAATCCACACTCCCGACAAAACTACGCCAGACTCAACCCACACAAAAAGAGGACCCCAACGCCACGCAGAACGTTGTTGTTAAACAAAACAAAAAACCACACGCCAACAAGACTACAGATGATCCAATCTATATATGGGGTAGGGGTAGACACCTCAGAGCAAAGCGCGCATCACAACAGTTGCTTATTGTAGAAAACCAGAAACATTCAATCCTCAAAACTCATGCGAAAGTCTGAAGACAATCAGAAAGACAAGAACTCGTTGGCTCTGCGCAAAACTCTGAGCAGCTCACGCCCGTTGTCCGTCGTCTTGTACAAAACCACATTATTCGGGTTACTGTCCACACGTACAAGCAGGCCAGCTTCCAGCAGCTCCTCAAGGTAGCGATTAAACCGCAAGAAATTCATGTTACAATGATACATAAGCCGCGTCTTGTTCGCGCCCTCCAAAGCCTCGCTTAGAATATCACATACGACCTCAGTACGGCCGCGTCTCTTCCTACCCTCCCCCATACAGCACCCAACTCCAAGCTGAAGTCAAAGAGCGCACTGCAAACGATTAATACATAGCATCAAAACCGCTAATAAAGATAACTACAAACAATCTTCTAGAATAAAACTCTAAAAAACAACCCCAGAAAGCATTTAAACAAACGACCCAGAAAACAGTACTAACCGCTAGGAGACACACCAACGACCACCAAAATAACAAGAATCCTAGAAATACTCAACGACGGAAAATGGCACACCCTAAACGAAATACAGCAAAAAACAGAAATCGACCAAAAACAGGCCGAACAAGCAATATCCTTTCTAAAAGAATACAACTTCATAATCACTGATGAAACCCAAAAGAAAGCAAGACTGGACGAAAAAACCCAGAACTTCCTAACCCGAACCGCTACGTCATGAGAGCAACCAAACCCTTATAGGCCCTCAAAAACTCCCTGCCCTTATCAGTAACCTCAAACAGGCTTGGATCAGAACCACCATCTCCAACCAAGCGCACGAGACCCTTAGTAAGCAAGAAAGGCGAATAAACCTTTAGCTGACTAAAACTCAAGTTGCAATGATACATCAAAAAGGTCTTCCTAACGCCGCCACTCGAAGCCGTCAAAATATCCGCGATTATGTCAAAACGTGCCCGATGACCGTTGCTGTCAGCTCTCCCGTTCTGAACCACAAACACACCAACATAGCGCCTTGAATAGGGCTAATTGGATCCCCTTTCTCCCAATCATAATAAGGGAAAACACCGATTTAAACGTTCCGAGAATCACCTGACACAAAAAAATGAAAAGCGCAACCGAAAAACAAAACAAGAAATGTGGGGACGCTCTAAATCTCGTGCAGTCTTCTCAAAACCTTCTCAGAATCCGCGCTCCTGTCCATGAACAGGCTCACCTTGCTCTCTCCGACAATCAATGAAACCATCTTTATGCTTTTGCCATTGACAACAATGTTGCTAGCGTCGCCCAAGTCAAAAAGCTCGGAAAGCACTTTGCCCGCGTCTAACGCTGAGGAAGAGAGAATAGCATAGTCTATTATCTTCGTCGGATCCTTCAGGTCAATTGACGCCGAAGTAGCGTTCCTCACAATGTAGCCAACAACTCCGTCGCATTCCTTAATCGCTTCTAGACTGGCCTTCAAACTGTTCACGGCAGTCGCCTCCTCAACAGCTATCGGCTCAGTTACAGCCTCAACTTCCTGCAAACTTTTCTTTTTCCCAACCAAACATGCTTCCTCCATTACTCCACTATGGGCTTCACCCTCACAAGCTCGCCCTTCTTAATCTCCAACGTGAACTGAATCTTGCCAGGCACCTGTATGGCTCCCTTACCCTCATGCTTCGATTCTTTTATGGGCTTAATCTTGCATCTTGCAGACTTCCCGCCGAAAGTCTCAATTTCAACATCGTTAATCTTCTTGCCTGGGTAAAGCTCATTCCACTGTGAAATGAGTTCGTTGTCAACACGCACGGTGTCGGAAGGCACAAGCAAACCTCCGATGTTCTCCACTATGAACTGGCTCACAGGCGGCTCCGGAAGCACAGCTTCAGGTTTGATCTCGGTTTGCACAGGTTCTCGAAGCTCCTTGGCCGTAGTTTCCTCAGCGCATCCGTGCAGAAGCTCTTCGGGCTTTCTCTCCATTGGGATTTCAGGTTTCATTTCGGGTTCGGAGAGGCTGTTCTTGAGGGGAGCAGGGCTGATCTTCTCAATCAACTTCAGAACCGTTGGGATCAAAACGCGAGTCACGGTGTTCACATAGTTCATGTCTGCCTTCTTAGTTGTAACGGTGACAAGGTAAAGGTCGTTCATGCAGGAAACACTCACTCTTCCCTTGCTGCTGTCAAGGGTGATGCTTTCAACACCTCCTAAAGCATCTGCTTTCTCAAGCACGCCGTCAAAAGCGTCAATGACACGCACGACAGTTTTCTCAGGAGTGTTCGCGTCTCCAGCCACTATTTCGCCGTCTTCTCGGAACATAAACGCGTTCTTGATGTCCGGACAGATATTCTGAATCTCATTCAGAGCATTTTTTAGGGCAAACGAGTAGACTTCTGTATCCATAACATCCACTTCCATACCGTCTAGGATATTTTGAACAGTATGCGCTCTGGAACGCCGTCACTTTCGACTACAACGTATTTCAAGCCTTCAGTGTC
>JALHSY010000009.1 GCA_022865455.1 Candidatus Bathyarchaeota archaeon | reverse complement strand
CAATAATAACATTAAGCCAGCAATTTGTAAAAGCTGGAGCTCCGGATTCATCGTATTTCCAAACCTTAGGCGTATTGTTATATGCAGGAAATCGTTGGGTGTCCAATGTTGCTGGGCTGCTGGCTTTTTCCATAGGGTGTCTGCTATATTATATCATATTTTATCGAACAAAACTAGTTCCTCGATGGTTATCAGTCTGGGGTCTTGTTGCTGCCATATTGGCCATGTTATCAACCGTGTTAGTCCTGGTCGGTCTCATCGCTCCTTTTGGTACGGAACAAGTCGCTATGAGTGTTCCAATGCTCCCGCAAGAAATGGTTCTTGCGGCATGGCTGATAGTCAAAGGATTCAATCCGGCCGTAATTGCTTCCAAGTCTCCTCAAGTGGATAGTTAAACAACCATGGAAACCCAAGCGACAGATCGAAGTAAGCAACAGACATCATACGAGTTCTACAAGAAGCTGTTCAAATTGACTATTGGGGGAGGAGTAGTATTCTGGGCAATTACCTTCGCATTTTCCCTGCTTCCCATCGCCGCGGAGTTCAGAGCTGCCCTTTCAATTTCTTATGTTCAAATGATTCTTGTTGAATCTGTGCTTGGTGGCATGATTATCAGCTGCGGCCTCAGCTTTTTCTTGCTTCGTTTTTTTGATAAGATTCCAACGAAGAATCCAATTCTAAAATCCGTGATACTAAGCTTCGTCGCCCTAGGCATTGTCTCTATCTTGGTCGGAGTTGCCGCAAGTCGTACGAGTGATGCCTTGCATGTCTTCCTCATCGGCGTAACGCTTAACATACCAAGGTTTCTCTTTGTTGGAATAGTTATTGGCTATCTATACAAAAGGCTGTACGGGTCAGCCTAATTTTGGTCTGGTTTTGAATAAGCTCAATAAGTGATTAGGGATTTCTCTCTAACGCTCTCAGGGCGGAAGCTTTACGCTTGGCAAAAGCGAGACCGAGGCACGCGCGATTTCGAGAAATTTCAAGATGTTTTCGCATGGATTCGGTCGGAGGATATTTCACACTACAAGGACATTGGTTTACAAAACATGGAGACAAAAAAATAGTTATCAAAAATTCCTTCTCCACCCCTTAGATAGAACTTTCTTCCATTTTGTTCTTAAGCAACCTCTCAATATTAGCCTGATGAGAATTAGACAACTAACATAGAATATCAGGGTTCGGGCGACATCGCCAGCTCATAAGGCTTTTTATGAAGGTTTCGACTACGATTGGCCAGCGCCTGTGTTTCACTTTTTGCCCTGGCAACGGGCTCGGCTCTAGTCTGTTTGACAATGCGAATGGCTTGAGTGGTCGCGCCCATGAAAAGGTCGGTGCCACCAGTGACGTTCTCGTCGCCTGAAAGAGGACACTCGATTGGGCATCTGCTAGATGCTCAAACTAGACACTTGCGGTGAGCAATAGGTTCACTGATGACCTGCTCCTGCAGTCAATTGAGGAGAATGATCTGACTATTCTCTGTAAGTCTGTCGCCGCTCAATGGTCAAGCGTAGAAAAGTTTAAATACTGTGTTTCGCTGAACCATGGTGCTTTTCTTGAGGGGAATTTAAAAATTTGCAGAGACTAGGCCTAGTCCTTCACATAAGTCCAAGCCGGAACATAATAGCAAAGGTCGAAAACACTCCTCGAATTGGCGACACCGTCGTTGACGAGAACCTGAAGCCTATCGGCAAGGTTTTTGACATTTTCGGTCCGGTATCATCACCTTACGCGGCAGTGAGACCGTCAATCCAAGAACCTGGGAAATTGACGAACAAGACACTGTATGTGCTCCCCTCAAAGAGGAGAAAGGAGAAAAACTTGAATGAGCGATTACGAAGAAGAGCATGAGAGGTCCAGTCCGTCATCACTACCGCAACATGCTGAACCTGTTAAAGCTCAAAGTTGCCCAGACTGCGGCAGCACAAGGCTCATGCGAGACTACGAATGCGCAGAGATAGTTTGCATGGACTGTGGCTTCGTGGTGGCTGCAAAAATAGCCGATAGAGGCCCAGAGTGGAGGGCTTTCGATGATGAACAGAGAGCAAAGAGAACCAGAGTTGGCGCTCCCTTGACTTACACGATACACGATAAAGGCTTGTCAACGATGATTGACTGGCATGACAGAGATATCTACGGAAAAAGTCTGTCGCCCGGACAAAAAGCACAGGTTTACCGTCTCAGAAAGTGGCAGCGACGCATAAGAGTTTCAGACGCAACAGAACGCAATCTTGCCTTTGCACTGTCTGAAATCACGAAAATCGCCAACAATCTGAATCTTCCTAAGAACATTCTTGAAACAGCTTCAGTCATCTATCGGAAAGCTGTGAAAGAGCGGTTGATACGTGGGAGATCAATTCAAGGCGTGACCGCCGCAGCAATATACTTGGCTTGCAGGCAGTGTGGATTGGCTAGAACGTTGCAAGAGATAGCGCAGGCGTCGAACATGAACAAGAAGGAAGTTGGTCGAAGCTATCGCTTTCTGATAAGGGAGCTTAACTATTCTATCCCGCCTCTGAAGCCAAGCCAATACATAACCAAGTTCTCAAATCAACTAACGATGCAGGGAAAGGTCGAAGAAATCGCGCATAAGATTCTGGCAGCAGCGAAAGAACTCAAGCTCACTTCAGGGCGCGGACCAACAGGCATAGCAGCAGCCGCAAGCTACATAGCTTCAGTGCTGACGGGCGAACGGAAGACGCAAAGAGAAATAGCCGAGATAGCGCAGGTGACAGAGGTTACCATCCGAAATCGTTACAAAGAACTTGTTGAACGGTTAATGTTCGAAATGAGCGTCTAACAACCTCTCTTTCTTTTTTTGCTCGCTAGTCACATACACAGTTTTAGAGAAACTCTTCTTCTCCGCAGCTTGAGCACTCCACGCTTGAGGGTTCCGCTTCATCTTCCGTTAGCAAGGTGGAGGCAATCTGCTCCAATTCTTGGAGAAACTCCCTTGGTATTCTCTCCTTCAAAACTTTTGCTTCATCTTTCAGCTTGTTAACCTCATTTTCCAAAATCTTTGCCTTTTCGCTCAACTCTACCACTTCCTTGAGCTGTCTTACCTCTTCCAAAAGCGTGCTTTTCTCATGTTCCAACGCCTTAATCCTTTCCACTAGTCTGTTCTTCATCTCGACGACTTGCAAACTAACCGCCAGCTCATGGCATATTCTGCATGTTTGCAATTAATAACTTGCTCTAGGCTATCAGAACCTTTTGCAAAACACATTTTAAACTCGGGCAGCGATAGTTATGATGGAGGGTCTGGTTTGGTCAAATGCCCGAAATGTGAGACAGAAGTAGCGACTCCAGTGAAGACTTGGCCTATCCCTTCGAGAAGACCATCAAAAAAAGGCGAAGAATCCAAACTCATTGTTGGTATATTTGAATGTCCAAGCTGCGGGGTTCGGTTTAGGGCTGCTGTGGAACCTAAAGTCGAAGTTGAAGAGGCAGTAAGTATTAAGAATATGGTGGAAAGAATTAAGGGCATAAGGGGAGAACTGATGCAGACCTTGAAGAACCTGCGGGAAAAGATAGAGACGTTGGAAACTGAACGTTCAAATCTGATGATTGAAATTGACAACCTCAGAAAGGTAGCAGAATCAAGAGTAACTGCCCTTGAAAGCGAAGTGAGCATGATGCACGAAGAAGTGAAATCTCTCAGAGACCTGCTCGGTTATCAAGAGGAAGAAAAACAGCAAAAACAAAGGTAGTTCAGTTCGGAACCGAACAGTCATGCATGCTTCTGAGAATTATCAAGTCAGATGCTTCTTGTAATATTCTTG
>JALHSY010000082.1 GCA_022865455.1 Candidatus Bathyarchaeota archaeon | reverse complement strand
CCCACTTTGGCGCGCGCAAGTTTCATATTATGCCTCCCTAGACTTCTTCTATATGGCTGAAGTAATTGGATTCCTGATTTCTGGGATGCTGCTGGGTCTGGTTGAAGGAATATCTCCTGGGCCCATTATTGCTTTGATTTTTTCTGAGACACTGAAGTACGGGAAGAAAGAAGGCATCAAGATAGCAATCTCGCCTCTAATCACAGATTCACTGATCGTCTTGCTGACATTGCTGATACTTTCAAGCTTCACAGGGTATGGCATTGTACTTGGAGCAATCTCTCTGCTGGGCGCCTGCTACTTGATTTATCTAGGCATTGAGAATCTGAGGGTCAAGATCGACAGGTTTGAGGTTGACATTTCAAAGAAAGATGCTCTGAGACGGGGAATCATCACAAACCTCTTGAGCCCACACCCTTACCTATTTTGGCTTTCTATTGGCAGCCCGACCATTCTCGAAAGTGCACACATCCACATTTCAGCAACGATTCTTTTCATCCCCGGTTTCTATACAATGCTAATAGGATCAAAAACAGCCGTTGCCCTCGTCGTGGACAAATCCAAGAGCGCCGTGAAGAGCAAGTATTACGTATACATTATCCGAGCCTTAGGCATTGCATTGATCTTTTTTGCACTGATCTTTGTAATAGACGCATTACAGTTGATCGGATTGTTCTAATGAGCCTTGAATTCTCGGCAACCTTGACTATTGCTTGCAGAACTGGTGGTTTCGTCGTGACTCCACGGTTGCGAGTATGTACGCTGGCGACAAGAAACATAGCCGACAAAACCTTGGTGTGGTTCGGCGAAAAGCATGGGAAGTTTAGACATGTTTAGACAATCCATACGCAATCCTTATTTTTCCGCAAATGGTAGCGACATCGATGATGAAAATGCCCATGCTAAAGACTCTGGACATAACACTCATGGCTATGAACGCCGCCCTATACGCAGGGATCGGATACGTAATATATTTCATATTTCCAATAGTCGCCCCTACCGTTGGTGGTGTAAGATTCTGGCCGGTAGTAGTGATTCCAGCCACTTTTGCAGTGCTTTTCGGACCAATAGTAGGCGGCGGCGGAGCAGCCATAGGCATATTCATAAGCGACCTGCTGATACATGGCGACCCCCTTCTCAGCCTAACCGCAGGAGTGACTGCGAATCTTGTCTGCTTCGGACTGATAGGTTACCTGTCCCAGAAGAAACTTGATTGGAAGAAGACTTTTCTGAGTTTGGGGGTAGGAGTCGCAATCTTGGCTACCCTTGCATACCTAGTAATAACACCAGAGACCATTGTGAACTATTTCGGCACCACACTTGAACAAGCATTATGGAACACCTATTTTGTACTGGCAATATTTGTTGTCAGCTACGTCATTATCATCGCTGTTGGACTCATTCGACCAAAGTGGCGGAGCTTCGGAGCAGCCTCAGTGACGGGATCAATCGTCGGAAGCGCAATAGTAGGGATCGGAGTCTGGGGATACACCCAATTCTTCGCCTTGCCTGCAGCAATCGGAGGGGCAAGCAACTTGCCATACTACGCCGGTATGATACTTTTCGCATGGACCTTTGCAACTGAAATCCCATTCATGGTCATATTGGTGCCGCCGATCGCCGAGGCATGTTACAAAGCATTTCCTCGGTTGAGGGTTAAACGAGAAGAGTAGGTTAAGGTGAAAAGTGCAAAGGCTTTCAGTCCATCTGGGATATCCAGCTTCTTTGAAATATGTGACACGACACCGGAAGGCAAACCGATACTTGATCAAGAGAGAGTTGGGGCTCGAGGCGGCGGATTCGGAATTCAAAAGGGAACCACAACAGAAGTGACTGTCTCAGAGTCAGAAATCAGCGAAACCCACGTTTCCATAAATGGAGAAGAAACACTGCAAGCTGAGACCACAAAGACCGTCGTCCAAACACTGCTAGAAAAAGCTGGAGGAACACATAAGGTTCTGGTCAAGCACATTGTTCAAGCGCCAATTGGTGCAGGCTTCGGCACAAGCGCCGCTGGAGCCCTAAACACAGCCCTAGCCCTATCTAGAGTCCTGGATCTAAACCTAACCTACAATCAACTAGGCAAAATCGCACATGTTGCAGAAGTCAAATGCAAAACGGGTTTAGGAACAGTTGGGCCGCTGATGCTTGGCGGATGCATACTCACGACAGAACCCGGCGCACCCGGAATAGCCCGAATAGACCGCATCCCCATATCCTCAGATTACGCTGTTGTTGCCGGAGTCTACGGACCAACCCCCACGAAAGAAGTGCTTTCTTCCCTTGGAAAGCGCCGCCAAGTCAACAAGTGGGGCAGAAAGACCTTGGAAGCTATTCTTTCAGATCCTTCGCTTGAAAACTTCATGATTTGCTGCCTTGATTTTGCCGAAAAAACTGGTTTTATGACTGAGCGCCTGAGGAGGCTGGTTAGACTTGCCGAGAAAGCTGGTGCGATTGGCACAGCTCAAAACATGGTCGGTGAAGCAATTCACGCACTTACAACGTCGGAAAATGCTGAAAACGTGATTCAAGCTTTTAAGCAGGTCTTGCCAGAGGAAAAAATTCTCATGGCCAAGATTGACCTTCAAGGTGTCAGGTTGATGGGATGAAAAAAAGTATGTCAAGGAAATTCAGAACAGTGGGCGTTGGGGGCACATTTGATGAATTGCACAAGGGACATCGTGTGCTGCTTATGAAGGCTTTTGAAGTCGGTGAAAGTGTCATCGTTGGCATGTCCAGCGACGGGTTTGCCAGAATGATGGATAAGCCTCATCTGACCGCAGCCTACCCTCAGAGGCTAGGAGAACTAAAGAGTTTTCTGGAAGAACACGGGTTGTTGCAGAGAGCCGAAATCATTCCAATAAGTGACGCTTACGGGGGTGTACTCCTGTCAAAGGGTCCCATTGAAGCCTTGATAGTCAGCCGGGAAACAGAACCCACGGCAGTCAAGATCAACGAAAAGAGGGAAGAAACCGGGTTGACACCGCTTCAGATCGTTGTTATCGACATGATTCCCTCAGAAAACCATTCGCCGATCTCTACTACGAGGATCCGCCGCGGAGAAATCGACCGCGAAGGTCACCTACTCAAGCGTTGAGGAAAGCTGTTTAAGCTCCCCTCTAGCTAAATCAAACGTGTAGACGGTGCTACTTTGCAAAGGACGGGCGTGGCTAGGCTTCCGCTTCACTATGGTAAAGCGCCAAGATGGCTGACTGTCAGAATGCACAGACTAGCCCGAGAAATGGTCACAATAATCATTGATGAGTATGGAACAGCAGAACTCTTGACCCGCATTTCTGACCCGTTTTGGTTTCAGGCATTAGGCTGCGTTCTTGGATATGACTGGCACTCGTCAGGCGTAACGACGGTTGTCACAGGCGTCTTGAAAAACGCCATCGTGCCAGAGGAGCATGGCGTTGCTGTCTGCGGCGGCAAGGGCAAAGTATCGCGGCAGACGCCTTCAGAAATTGAGATTGTTGGTGAGAAGTTCGGCTTTTCAGGTAACCGGATCAACGCTTTGCAGTACTCAAGCAGGATGAGTGCGAAAGTGGACAATGCGGCTATTCAAGCAGGGTATCAGCTTTATCACCATGCCTTCTTTGTAAGCGAAGACTGTGAGTGGGCTGTCGTGCAGCAAGGAATGTGCCCAGAAGATCGCACTGCGAGACGGTATCACTGGCTTTCCAAAGGTGTCAAGAGCTTCGTCGTCGAACCACACAACGCCATTGTCGGCGACGCGAGGCGTCAGGTCGTTTTGGACATGACTGCGAAGCAAAGTGAAGAATGTAGGAAAACCTCGGTAGACATAGTCAAGGAGAACCCGAAGAAGATTATGCGAATGGTCGTTACGGCTAGGCCTAGGTTTCAGAAGTCGCTGCAGGAATGGCTCCCTCGGACCCCGAATTCGTCGCTCAAGGAGTCCCCTATTGGCTTTCTTTCGATGCCGAGCAACATAAACTGGAAAGCCTTGCAGGAGGTCTATGAGTTTCAGCCAAGCAACTACGAGGAACTGCTGGGACACAAAGGCATCGGGCCAGCAACTGTTCGAGGCTTGGCGTTGATTGCAGAGTTGATCTACGGTGATAAGCCAAGTTGGAAAGATCCAGTGAAGTATTCCTTCGCGTACGGTGGAAAGGACGGAGTGCCCTACCCTGTGAATCGCCAAGCCATGGACGAGCCAATTCAGATGCTTAGACAGGCAATTCAGGAAGCAAAGGTCGGAGACAAAGAGAAGATGAGTTCTCTGGAAAGGCTTAGACAGTTTGTTCCAGCCGATTCACCGCATTAAACAACACTTCTGGACAATGCGCTTCAGTGAAGGCGTCGCTATTCAAGAGACTGTCGCGGCGCTTTCGGCTTAAGTGTGGTCTTGGTCTTGGGCTTCAAGATGCTGAAGGAAGCTCCACTTTCAAGCAAATAGCTCCGGTGAACCTAGTTCGTGAAAAACCGCCAAGTCAACCCACTTCGAAGCGCTTCGAAAGCGCAAAAGCAACTGATTCAATTGCTGGCATCGACAGAAACGTATTAAGGTGACCGATAGGGAAACCTATAAACTGTGAGTTGGTGGCTTGTCAGTGCAAGAAGTAGCGGTTCGGATTGAAGGACTCGTCGTCAACTACGGTCCTTTCGTGGCTGTTGACAACCTATCATTCACAGTAAACTCTGGTGAAATCTACGGTTTGCTCGGACCCAACGGTGCTGGCAAAACAAGCACACTCAAGGTTCTGGTGGGAGTCCTGGAGGCAAGCGCAGGAAAGATCGAGGTCTTCAACACGCCTATTTCCCAGGAAGTTGCCGCCAAGAGCCAAATCGGCTATGTTCCTGAAGAAGTTGTCCTGCTGGATTCGCTTACCCCAAGGGAGTTCCTCGAGTTTATTGCTTCAATAAGGAGACTGGAGTCAAGCGCAGTGAATTCTAGACTTGAGAAGCTCGTGTCTGCTTTTGAGCTCAAACAGTTTTTTGACATGCCGATTGCAGCATTGTCGATGGGAAACAAGCAGAAAGTGGCCATCATCGCTGCATTACTGCATGAACCGCGCCTTTTGGTTCTGGATGAGCCTTTGATAGGGTTGGATGCCCGTTCCTCCAAGATACTGAAAGAGCTGGTGACTTTTCACGCGAAGAGAGGCGGTGCCGTCATTTTTTCAACGCACATCATGGAGGTTGCTGAGAAGCTCTGCGACAGAGTTGGAATAATAAACAGGGGGAAGATTGTGGGTGAAGGAACTGTCAACGAGCTTCGGAAACTCGTCAAAAGCGCTGAGGGTTCGCTTGAGGACATATTCTTGAAGGTTACCGAACAGGAAGCAGGTATGCAAGATATAATAAGGGCTTTGGAAGAGGAAGAGAAGTAGCCTTGAAGTTCTCCGAGCTATGGCGCTTGTCGAGCATAATGTACAAGGAAATATCGTTTCAGTCCATCTTCTCACTGCGTGCTGGTGGAGTTCTGCCTCGCAGAGGCAAAAACGACATTAAGACACTCATCAGCAATGCTGAAGTAAGCACCATAATCAGCAAGCTTGTGACAACACTTTTCATTGCCTTTTTCGGATTCGTCGTTTTTCTCCCGTTGATGGCTGGAACAAGCTCGTCCTATCCTACCAGAGAGTTGACGGCTGTGGGCAGCGTTTCAACGTTTCTCGCGGTCGTGCTGTTCCTGATAAGCTTCATGGGCCTTCAAGTCTCAACATCCTTTGTCTCATCAAAAGCCGTCGACGTGTTAAGCCCACTTTCTCTGTCAAAAAGCGACATATCCCGCATCGTTTTCCTTTGCTTTGTAAGAATCTTTGACATCCCACTGGCAGCCTCAGTAACAGTACTTCTTCTTGCATACTACTTCATAGGAGGCTCCTTTCTAGGTGGTTTAGCAGCTTTTACAGGCGTCATTGTCACGGAGGCCTTCGCCTTAGCCTTGACAATAGGTCTGGCAAGATTTTTCTATTCACGAGTGGCTGGTGGAGGCGGGAAATCTAAGTGGAAAACGCTGTTGAGGTTTGCCTTCATGCTCGTTTGGATTCTCCCGTCTTTCGGAATATATTTCGTCGTGAATTTCGCCGAACAAATAGTTCAATCCTTTGCGTCTCTGACTCAAGGTTTCTCTGCAGTTCTGCAACTGCTTGTAATGATTTACCCGTTTTCGTATGGGTATTTGATGTCTTTTGCCACTTTCTCTTATCAGGTTGACTATCTGACCGTCGCTCTCTCTGCTAGCGCTTGTTTAGGATACGTGGCGCTTGCAGCTTATTGCGTGAGATGGGTTACCCGCACTGTGGGAAGGATTGGAGTCGATGGAATCGGTACCGCTCTGAGAGAAGTTGTCAAGGACACGATTGTCTCGCCTCAGGTGCCATGGCTTGGAACAATTCGCAAGGATTTGAGGATAGCCTCCAGGTCGCCCTCATATGCAAGCCTCTTTCTTCTACCTGCAATAGAGGCAACTGTTCTCGCAATGTCTTTCTCGTCGTTCAGCGAAGTCGGATTGAGTTCGACTCTTGGGTTGCTAACCGGCATGTCCGTGATCGTGCTGATGCTCCCACCTACGCTAGTTTCGATTGAGGGTTTAGCCGCTTCATATACGAGAAGTCTGCCGTTGAAGAAGAAAACGTTGATTTCGGCCAAGACGTTGTTGTCGACGCTCACGTACGCAATCTCTCTGGTCGTCCTTTTCATCGTTGCCTTGTATATGGGAAAAAGCTACTTTTACATTCTGACTTTCGGGGCAATACACTTGTTTTCAGTGGCCGCTGCAACCATGCTGGAACTCATAATCTTGACGAACAAGTTCTGGAAAGAAGGCTTCGCAATCGGCAACATCTACGCAAGACTGACGACCTACATCTTGATCATACTTCCAGGACTTGCAGTCGTCATGATACCCATAATAGCCGCTCTCGCAACATTCCTACTTGCCCAATCTTTAACCCTTGCCGTTTTTCTCGGAATCGCCGTCACAGAATTCGCAGTG
>JALHSY010000081.1 GCA_022865455.1 Candidatus Bathyarchaeota archaeon | reverse complement strand
TCAACATTTGCAGTATTATCCCGAAATTTCATCCCAACAGTAAATTCATCTGATGGCGTCCCAGCAGAATTAACCGGAACAATCTCCGATATGGGCAAGGATACTGACGGCGATGGGAAATTTGATTATTTAGAAGTGGCGGCGGAAATCAATGTTTCTTCTAGTGGCTATTACAGAATTGAAGTGCCCTATCTTATAAATCCGCTAAATAACAGTTACCCTGTTGGGCTTTCCACTGAGATGAAATATCTTGATGTGGGATTGCAATCGCTTAGTTTATCCTTTTATGGACCTAAGATATATGCGGACAAATTCAATGTAAGCGGCATTGGGGAGATTAGACTTTATGAAGATTACGGATATTTTCTTGGCAGCCTCTGGCATGTTCCTCTTCACACAGTGTACAATTACACTGATTTTGATTGTCGTGCAGTTTTCACGGGCACAACATACGATAAAGGGATAGATACTGATGGCGACGGTCTTTTCAACAGCTTACAAATTGGAGTAGAAGTGAATGTTACAGACGCTGCGGAATATGAAGTGCAAGTTTCAAACCTTTACGGAAACGTATCGGTAGACGTCTATAACTATTATACAAGCTTCCTTGAACCAGGAATTCAAACCATTAATGTTTCACTGAGCGGCGCCAAAATACATGCTTCGCATGGCGTCGTTTCAAATGTTGGGAGCATATCACTTTCTATTCATGAAAAACAGGACTACTACTATTACTACACTCTTCAGTACATAGGCAGCCGTCCCTTAAACAGAACATATAGTTACAATGAATTTGATCCTATGGCTTTTTTCACGGGAAAAATTTTGGATGAGGGAATCGACGAAGATGGCGACAAGCTATTTGACTATTTAGAAATCAGCGTGGAAATCAATGTCACTGACGCCGGTTCTTATGAAATTGTGTTCCAAAACCTTGTTGGCAATTACTCCAATTACTTATATGAATATCAATCCTTTCAGGGCGAATTTGAAGAAGGTCTGTACTTCATAAACTTCACCGTTTACGGTCCCAAAATTTACGGGGCACACCTAAATCCTGTTTACTTACAAGATTTATGGCTTCAATACTGGTATCCATGGCAATGGATAGAGTTAGAACATAGAAGTATGGTTCCTTTGCCTTCGCTCTATAATTACTCTGAGTTTGAGTCGCACGCTTTCTTAACTGGCAAAGTTTCCGACCTTGGAGTTGACACAGACGCAGACGGTTTATTTGACTATTTAGAAGTAGGCGTAGAAGTTAACGTCACCGAAGCTGGATACTACCAAATTTCAGTGAGTGGACTTGCAGATGAATACACTACTTGGTATTCTCAATACGCTACCCTCGACCTTGACTTAGGCGTTCACATAATCAACTTTACGTTTCCAGGACCCATGATAGCCTATTATCACATTAATCCCAAAAACGTAACAGACTTGTATTTAATGGAATACCCCACCTATTACCAGCTAAGCTATATCTCCACAACTGCACTTCCGACAAGATATAACTATACACAATTCAATTCGCCTTTAACTGACATGCAACTTGAATTTACTGTTTATCCAAATGCCACAGTGGGGGTTAGCGGATCGGTCAATCAAACGCGCATTTATGCTCCATATTATTATCCGCCAAAAGTAAACGCTACGTTAGGCTTCTCAACCAGCGGAGACGTGACAACTGGTTCAGTTAACGGTACACTGATGCTTCCTGAATATCCATATTACTACCAGCAGTTTCCATTTAACTCCACAACCGTAAACTTCGCATCCCAATACTACAATGGCATGCTAAATGCCAATCTTAACGCCACGATGCAACTGCCGCCAGAAGGGCGCACAACTTACCCATTCAACTCAAGCACCCTCTCTCTTCATGGCGCATACTCAAACGGAATGCTAAACATAAACTTGTACGGAGAAACCACACTGCCCTCCTTCATTGCCACAATGTTCCCATTGAATATAACAGATGCTACAGTAATGGCAGACTATGATGGCAACGAGTTGAACGGAAACATAACATTCCACGCACTTTCAGGCTTTCCATTAGGCGATGTTGTTGTATACTTTAATGGGAACAAGACAGAAATTTCGTTCACTGGAAACATTAATGTAATATATGGCAACTATTTTGGCATGGAAATAAACGCCACAGTACTAGAGCAAATGCTTACGCAAATTAACAGCACAATCCCGGGACAAGGAGACTACTCTCTTTACAACATGACCATGGGCATGATTGAATGTACAAGATTAAACACGACTATGACCCCATTTGAAGACCCACTGCTGGGAGCAACAGTAGATTACAGTGCAATCATTCGTGGAAACTTTACCAGATTGATGGCATATGCGATAGTTGGACCATACGCAACAGAGGAAACACGCTCAATCATTGACGCTGCAATAAACGTCACACTATCTTCAGTTGACCACGCATCATTAATGTTTAACTATTACTATGGGTCAAAAATGGGCTTCCTTAACCTAACCCTAACCAGCGATGTGAAAGCTTTATGGAGTAGCGCATTGCAGTTAATTCCGCCAAAGATACCCTCAGAATATAGAAATCAAACTGAAGCATTTTTGAAAATTGCAAACATTACTGCTGATGCTGTTGAAAATGCCAATTTAGATGTAGAATACTCCAGTGATACTCAGCAGTTGAATGTGTATGCTTCGCTTACGGCTAATATAACTAAACTGAAAAATGAGATTATTCCAATTCTGCCAGATGTTCTGCCTCCGCAATACAGAGATTTTGTTGAGTCATGTACAAACACAACCTATTGCACGCTAGAATCGCTTAACACGACTTGCAACTACGTAAATGGTGTAATAGACTTCGATGCTAAATGGCTCTTAAAGGGAGATTTCAAAGCAGAAATCAATCGCATTAAGAGTTGCTTCGTGGAGTACCTAAACCTAACTTCTCCATACATGATTAACTGGCAACTGCAAATGCTTAATGCAACTGAAATAGACATCAGCAACTTCAAAGCAGACATAAGACTAGGCGAAGATTGGATGACTTTAACATTTGAAGGATTAAAGATTCATCCACCTAAAGACGAAATAGACTCCGTAAGATTCAAACTTTACAGACTATTCAACATGACCAGCAGTCCCTACGAGTCACCAAGAGAATTTGAAAAACTAGAGATAACAATAATTGGCGGAGCAAACGCCACGCATACAGTTCTGCTATATGCCCCTCCAACTGTTCCTAGCCCGGACAACGCGTCACTAGATTATAAGGTTATGATTTGGCAGAACACGACATTGAGCAGTCTTAAGGACTTGGTCTTCCAAATAGCCTATCAAAAAGTTATACCTTATCTTGGGAAAAACTATTATGTGCCTATCTTCACGAACTCAACAGTGACCAACTTCAACTTTGATCCCGACGCAAAACACATAAGTTTCAACGTTACAGGAACGATTGGAACAGGATTCTGCAATGTCACAATCCCGAGAGCATTGCTAAACGCTTCACTGAGCGACTGGGCTGTCAGTATTGATGGAACACCGCCGAATTCGACAGACTTTTCGTTGAATGAAAACGCTGAATTTGTCTTTATATACTTGAACTATTCGCACTCGAGCCACGTGATCGGGATAAGTGGGACATGGGTCGTCACAGAGTTCCCGCCAAACTTGCTTCCGCTGGCGCTAGTAGTGTTAACGTTGATGACCCTCGTGATTGCAGTTAGGCAAAGAAAGAGACTTCGGGCTTTCGGAATCAGATATCAAGGCGCAATCCGCACCTTTGTAAACAGAATCGTTCAACTAAGAACCTAATCCTCTTCTTTATTCTCCGCTTTCTTATTCAAGTTTGGCTTGAAGAGTTATATGTGAAAATCACCAGTAGTAATATTATTGGGTGCTTGTATCGATGTTTGAAAGGATTTTAGTTCCGTTGGACGGTTCTGAACATTCGCTAAGAGCTTTGGAAATGGCAAAGCAGATAGCCAAGGAGTTTGGAGGAAAAATAACTCTGATTCACGTGTATTCGGTTGCCGTGAGACCCATCATCGTGCCTGAACCGTCGACCTTCAGCCCCGGAGGAGTCTCAGTCATAACCGCGGAGGAAGCTTCCAAAGTGGCTGAGGCTGTCCGTGAGGCAGGTCGCCGGGTTTTGGCTGAGGGTGAACAGAAAGCTAAGGCTGAAAAGGTTCAGGTCGAGACGATGCTTGTGGAAGGACACGCGGTTCAGGAGATCGTACGAGCAGCAAAAGAAGGCAAATTCGACTTGATTGTCATCGGTGCTAAAGGCATAAGCAGGATCAGAGAGCTACTCCTAGGAAGCGTAACCGACGGCGTGATACACCACGCGGCGTGTCCAGTTCTGGTAGTCAAATAGGCCCGCAGTCTAAAACGCGTATCTGATAGTTTAGGCTTCGAAATCGCGTCTGCCACTATAGAAAGGCTTTTCTCTAATCAGTGGGAAAAAGGTGTGCGTGCGTGAATTCTGATGCGAAACAAAGACATTCTTCAAGAACCTGTAAAACACATCCAAATCAACGGAAAACTGTCAGTGGATGAGCTGATTCAGCAGTTCAAGAATTCAGGCTCCTTCGGCGCTGGCAGACTTTCCACGGCGTGCGACATCTACGAGCGAATGGTCAGGGACAAAGAGTGCACGATATACTTGGCCTTGGCAGGTGCTGTCGTGCCTGCGGGAATGCGTTCGCTCATTGCAAAGCTGATCCGTGAAAGATTCATCGACGTGCTTGTGAGCACAGGCGCAAACATGGTTCACGATGCTATTGAGGCTGTTGGCGGGCACCATTACAAGGGACACTGGATTGTAGACGATAATATGTTGTACAAGCAGAACATTTACCGCATTTACGACATCTTCGTGTCAGAGGATGACTTCTTGAGACTGGACCACAGGCTGGTTGACATATACGACGAGATAGCCGCCGAGAAGGCTGGAAAAGGGATTTCTTCAAGCGAGTTCACGTTTGAGCTTGGCAAGAGACTCAACGATCCTGACTCGATTCTGCGCGCAGCCTACGAATCAAAAGTGCCAATTTTCCTGCCTGCGCTCCGCGACTCGGAGTTCGGGTATGCCTACTGGCTTCACGCGTCCAAGAAAGACTTCAAAGACGCTTTGATAGTTGACGCTTTCAAAGACGTGCCCGAAATCATAAAAATGTTCAAGCACTCTTCCAGAAGCGGCATGGTAGTCATCGGCGGCGGCGTTCCAAGAAACACTGTTCAGTCAGCGGCGCTTGCTACCAGAAAGGGCATGGACTATGCCGTGGTGATAACCATGGATCGACCTGAGACTGGAGGGTTGTCTGGCTCAACGTTGGAGGAGTCGGTGAGCTGGGGAAAAGTGAAGGGGGGCGCAGACAAGATTATGGTCATCGGCGACGCCATGATAGTCTTCCCGATTATGGTGGCGTCGGTTATTGAAAGGGTCGGGGCAGGTTTCAAGCGAAAACCCACGTGAATGCGTCCGGTTCTTTCTATGGCGCAACGTTAAAGTTATTACGATGGAGTTTGAGTGTTAAAGTGCTGTAGTGAAGCCCGGTGGTGTAGCGGTTAAGCATAGAGGCCTCTGGAGCCTTTGACGAGAGTTCGAATCTCTCCCGGGCTACCATATCAAGCCCTCAAATACCTGCGAATCGGCCGTCCTTTTGCCGCAAAACCGATGCGGATTGCTATCAAATTGCGAGTAAGTAGAGTATCTTTGCAAAACGTTCGAACTCTCGGATTTGTATTATTGAGATTTGCTGTCAGTTTGATGATCGTCATTAGTGCTTGGTTAGACTTAACGCCGATAGCAGGGCTCCAGCATGGTCAGAAGGTTGTGTGTTAGGGTTTGCATTAGTGTGGGAAAACATAGAAATGGGGACTATCGAGATCTTGGTTGCAGCATAAGTTCAGCGACCCTTACATCTTCCAAAGTGTTGACGTTCAGAGCAACTCTTTCATCGTCGAGGACGAAGACCTCTTCCTCCAGTTCTTTTTCATCGATTCTTTTCCCATCAATCACGTTTATGCCCGCTGGAACCAAACGCTTGCCATTCACTTCAAAGGCGTAATCCGAACTCAGACCTAATCTTTCGCGTGTCTCCATCTGAACAGCAACTGTCAGTGCTGGTTTGCCGCATTCTTCATAACGCTCTATTATCCTATCAATAAATTCACTCTTGATTAACGGTAGGTCTGCTGATATCGTTAAAACTGTGCTGAGTCCAAGCTTCTTGATCGCGCATTGTATGTCGGGCACGAAGCCTCTTCCTGATGTTTTCAAAACTCTCATTGATAATTTTTTTGCCATAGTAGCTGTTTTGGGAGTGCGTTCACTTGTGGCTACAATTATCTCATCGACTTTCTTTGCGGCTCTTAGTGCGTTCAAGACGTATTCAATAATAGGTTTGCCGCCAACTTTTAGTAGGGGCTTTTCTTCCATCGTTTTCATCCGCGTGCCCTTACCCCCAGCCATCACCAGCGCGGTCACACCCATCTAACCACCATTAAAATAGTGATTAAAGAAGCCAATCGGGCAAGCTCGTTCCCCGCTCCAAACACGTCACCTGTCACGCCTTTGAAGTGTCTGTTTGAAATCACTGTGAGAACCAGCGCAGCGGCCAGACCTGCGACCACTGCGGCAAAACCTACCCCACTCATAAGCGGCAGCACTATGCCAAGTGCGATGAAGAGAGCAACTATCATTCGAAGATTTCGATGTTGACCCTGCATAGCGTTGACAAAATATGTATTCATCCCCTCTCGTGCGGATCTTCCCGTCCGCGCTATGATCACCATGGCGAGCTTGGCTGAAACTTCTGACACAATCAAGCTTTGTATAAAGCAGTTCTGGTTGAGTTGTGCGATACATGAGGCTGTTGTTAGAATTGTCACTAAGCCAAGTGCCAAGCCGCCAGCACCTGTTTGCTGGTCATTCATAATCTCGATCTTTCTCTCCGCTTGCCCCTGATACATTATACCATCTCCAAAGTCGAGTAGCCCATCAGTGTGATGAAGCCCAGTGATTAGCAAGATAAAACCTAAAGTCAAGATACCGACAATTGCGGCGTCAAGGAAGTTAAGAAGCAGCCGACCGAATATGCCTGATAACGAACCAATGAAAGCACCTACTAATGGAAAAAGGTACATGTAGCTAGCTGTGTCGGTGAGGCAATCTGAATCCATGCCCACTGGAATTATCGTGAGAAAAGCTATCAGGTTCTTTATTTCCTTAAGCATCCTACCGCATCACTTGGATCTTACTAATCGCTCGTAGTTACTCTCGATTTCCACAAGTAAGGTATCTTTTGTTATTGATCCCTCCGATTTAGCCATCGCAGCTATGGCTGCTCCTCCCGCACCGACTCCTTCCTTCACCATACCTGCCTCGTAAGCCCTTAAGCCCTCGAATCGCGATTGGCTAAAGTCGAGATCAGCAGCAAGTATCGGAACGTCTGCGATTTGAGTGATTATTCCTTTCAAATCAGCTGTCTTGTCGATCATGATCCATCGAGTAGTTCCAATGGCTACGTTGTCGAGGACATTTGGGTTTATAGCTTTAACGACGGATAATACTGCCCCCATCTGTGTTCCACCTGCCATCACAACTGGCACTTTATCTGCAGCACCTAGAATCAATCCTGCGAAGGCAGGCATCATTGGGTCTCCAACACAGGAAATCGCTTTTAGCGGATCATTAGCTAAGACACCGAACCCCACATTCGAAGCCTTCAAGCCGTCCTCGACAGTTCTGATCTTGAGTCCATGGGGGTTTCCAGGCATACTACTGCTAACTTTTCCTTTAGCGTCTATGCCCATAGCCAACAGTGCGCCGAGAGCAGTCGTTGTGCCACCAGGAATGCTTTCACCAATCACAAGATAGTCAACCGTCTTGGACAAGTTTTCTGCAGCAATCTTTGCTCTCCACATAACTTCCCCTGCATTGTCGACAGCCTTGCCTGTTCTTACATCTCTTCCAGATTCTCCTCCTAAGTCTAAGAAGGGAACATGTGGATTTATCTTGAGTCCGCCACTGACCACGAGAGCGGGTATGTTCGCTAGCCTCAGTGCTGACATGGTGATTAAGGCAGGAGTCGGTATCCCTTCCGGCGTCACAGGCACACCCGCTATACATCTACATTTTCCAAGTAGAAGAAGCTCAACGTCAGCAGGTGGCGTATAATCGGTTAACTCGGGATATTTTCCCGCAGCCGATATGCCAGGAATTTTCGCAGTCTCAGTCACGCCAATGACGCACGCAAATAGAGGTGTTTTTCCACTTAGCTGATTTAAGAAGGCTCTGCCTTTGGTTTCATTATGCGCTAAAACTATGTCATGCATTTCTCTCACTTCTCCACAGTTCTGCAGTGTGTAATATCCAGAAACCAGAATCCTTCTAGTGTCTTCTTTTCAAAATCAAGTATTCTTAGGCGCTTTCTAAACAATGGACCATCACAAACGAACGTATGATACTCACCCAGTTCGCCGCAAGGGTGAACATCGACTTTTTTCGCAAGCTTCCGCAAGTCTCTCATAAAACTCTCGTTTACTTTGCGCCCAAGCCACTCTTTGCCAAATAAGTTCGCTTTCGCCATAACCACGCGTGCTTCAAACCCTTCTTTAATAAAGCTGGCGAGAAGCTGCCAAGGGTTACTGCCCCATAAAGGCTTCACAGGCTTTATACCCAGTTCGCTACAAACCCGGTCTATCCAACCCTCATGTCCCGCAATGTTAGAGATATCTCCAAAGACAGCGCTCTCTACGCCCTTTTGTTTTAGCTCACGTACCACACTTTTGAAACCTTGCTCATATGTTTCCCACGCGACTTCTCTTTGAACCATTGGAATTCCGATTGCTTCAGACTGTGCTAGGAGCAATCGAGAGTTTAGCCCATGAGACATACATCTTCTATCTTTCGAGACAAAATTCATGAGATAAGAAACGTCGGATCCTTCTGAGATTGCTTTATGGCAGGCAAAACAGCTGTCCTTTCCACCACTCCACGACACAACAACTCGAGACATAACAATCACCCAACGATTAAATCGGATAAGCTCCGCAAGTTCGGCAATAAGTGGCTCCCTCGGCTACATTGGAGTTACACTCAGGACACAATCTGCTCTTTAGATCGGCAGGATGCGGGACGCCTATGGCTGATTTGTAAACCTCGTAGTAGAACAATTGTTCCTTATCCCGAATCATCACTTTGTCCTCATCAAAATATCTGCATTTTTTATCCTTGAACTCTTCATCAGAAATCTTCTCATTGAAGAGGTTTGGAAGCGTCGACGTTCCTGAGCCGCACTCAATAGGCGTTTTAACTCTCCACACAATTTCTTCAGGTAAGATGCTTTCGAAAGCCTTGCGAACAATCCATTTGCCCCATTTCATCCCCTTTTCGTCACGAACCTTATAGCTTGAATCAATTTTCATAGCGAAGGACTTGAAACCGGGATCAAGGTATGGAAGCTTTACTTCTATCCCGAGGGCCTTCGCCAACTTGATGGATGAGAACTGCATGACATCCCATAGTTTCCGCAATTCCAAGTCCAGTTGTTCTTTTTCCAAGTCGAAAAGAAAGCTGTACCCCGCGAATAACTCATCGCATCCATCACCAGTCATGACGGTGCCCATTCCATGCTCCTTCGCCACTCTCAAGCCAATGTAAACCGCTATGCTATTGCGTATCTCCATTGGGTCAAAAGACCTCATCGTTTTCACGACCACGCGAACAGCATCACACAATTCGTCGTTTTTGAAGTAGTAAACAACATGCTCTAGCTTCAAGCTACTGGCCATCAATGTTGCGTATTGAACGTCAGGCGCTGGAGCTCCTTCAAGGGCTACAGTAAATGCCTTTAACGATGCGGATTTCGACGCAATGGTCGCTAAGATGCTTGTGTCTAACCCGCCAGAAAGCAAAATACCTTCAGTCGAATTTCTTTTCACTGCTTCCTGTGACAAAAGCCGAACCTCGAGACAGATTTCGTCAATGGAGTTATTCAAGATTGAACTGCCTTCTCTTCTACGAGGGCTTTTGGCATTACCATTTCTCGCAATGCTCTGATTATTGTCGGTGCGATTGCCATCAATAGAACAACGTTATTGATTAGAGCAGTAACAGTTGATGTTACACCACCAACAAGCACCGTTCCAAGTACCGTCCCAAACGGTGTCTCGGGCATGTAGAATGCCCACATGTACCATGCAAACCACATATTTTGAAGCAATTCACTTATCATCGTCAAAGCAACTGCTGTTGCGCCTAAGAACACGGTGCTCGGGTTAGCCTTGAAGCGACGAAGTAAACCTCCGACTAAGCCAAGCATACCAATGATTACTGCAATAAAGGGGGTCCAAAGGCCAGCCAATGTAAACAGGTCAGAAACGACAATTATCAGCAGACCGGTGATGAAACCTTGTACGGGCCCAAACACGAAGCCAGAAACAAAGGTCAAAGTCTCAGTCAACCCGATCTTTACCAGAACACCATAAATCGGAATAGTCACTGCGAGCGCGGTCCAATTCATGCCAACCCTTACGGAGGCAGCCGTAGCAACCAACAACGATATGGCTGCAAGCTGTCTCACGGGAATTTTGGCTGACATATTGGATGGATTATCCAGCCAACCTTTATAAGTCTTTATCTCCTAGAACAAGCGGGGTGTGAACATGGCAGAAAAGAAAGCGGAAAGTTGCGATTTACCTTTGCTGAGATATCTTGAGGAAAAGGGGATTACACTTCAGAATTTGATAGACGCTACTTTGGAACTATATGTGCCTCATCCGGGTGTGGAAACAAAGGAAAAAGCCCTTGAATTACTTAAGGAAGAGTTCTTTGGAGCCTTATCAGATGTGAACGTCTCCTGCTTGGAGGTTGCCTGTTTCCGCGCAGAAGAGGACGCTAAGTCTGGTTTGATCCCTGGCTTAACAAAAGAAAGATTTATGGGACGACCGGGACTTGTAACCGATGAGCTTCTGGGAATGACCATAGCTAACTACATAGCTGGAGCGAGAGGGATTTTTGAGTTTGTTCGATTTGATCAAGCCAAACCAGGCATCTTAAAGAAACTTGGGCCAATCACAAATGATGCAATTGGCGGACTTGTTGCAGGCGTTTCGTCGAACATGTACACCCGAGCTACAAATGAAGCCTCCAAACAACACAAACGGTAGTCATCAAATCTCCAGTTGTTCGCAGAACACTTTCACCCAACGGTCGCGCTGTGATTCACTTAGTGCGCTCATGTCAATGTATGCAAGCTCATTTTGGCTGAGTTTAGGGATAACTCTTGAACTCTCGTCTGTATAGCGAAAATGCTAGGAAAAGGTAGTCGTTTCAATCACAATTCGGCTAGTTATTACTCGCAAATTGATAGAAAGCAAGAAAAGTTTGAACCGAAAGTTTGAAGCTATCCCGGGCTACCAACAAACCCAAGTCATGGCTGGGTTTGCAATCTCGACTTCATGAGTCTTTCCCGATGTTAAGGTGTTATAATCTGGTACTCCTCTTCGTTATATGGACCCAGCCCCAGCTCCACCGTGGATTTTATTTGTATTAAATCCCGAACGTTCTTACCATCCAAGCTGTTGCCCGGATAGCTTTGAAGTATCTTCACGCCTTCAACATCTATTGCCGCCTGATTACCTGAAGCTAAGATCAGGTTAGGCTCACGTAACTCGCCTTTCGCTGGCCACGAGTTGGTTCTCGTCTTTTTTGAGATGTTCTTGACAGTTTGTTCTGGAAATTCGTCTCTTTCTGGCAATGTCTTTGGCGTTGGCCTTTCCCGGCAAGGTGCAGTAGCCATTGCTGTATCTTGGATATCTTATCTATCACAGCGGAATATTCGTCCGGCTTATCCAACATGAGCTCAACGACATTATATTCTCCGTTGCACCAGTTGAACATTTTCAGGCATGAAGCCTTTTGAAATATCACACAAAGAGAACCCGTGTGGTACTCTGAACATAGCCTCAAATAGTGTCATAAAAGAAACCACCTCGCTTCCATATTTGGCGCTTGGCGCATCACGCGACTGGAGCACGCCCGAGGCCTACAGCTCGGACTGCTTTGTTTCATGTGGCAATTTCCACAGTCATATGACGCCACAATCCGTATATCGTATATGCCTGTCAGATGTCATGACTAGCAGATGGGCGAAGGATGTGGACTCAAATCTCATTGGAATGACAGCGGGGATAATTACTTCGTGTCTCTGGACGTTTAGCTCATTATGGTATGCATCAGCTGGCAAGAGGATCGGCTCATTCAGTGTTAGCGCTTATCGCATCGCCATGGCTGTAGGCTTTCTAGTTGTATCGAACCTAATCTTTCTGGGAGTCCCATTTCCCATCGCCACAAGCGAACAATGGCTTTGGATGGGATTGAGTGGAATCGTTGGTCTTGGCCTTGGTGATTTTGGATTGTTCAGCGCGTTTCTAGTAATTGGCCCCAAGCTCTCACTTCTTGTAATGAGTTCATCAGCGATATTTGCGACCATAGGAGCTTACCTAATGCTTGGAGAGACGGTCCGACTGCTTGGTCTCGTTGGAATTGCCGTTACACTTGCAGGCATTATCATAGCTATACTGGCGGAAGGTAAATCTAGAGACGATATTGTTCCGAGGAAATCAAGAAATTGGGGGCTGTTCCTCGCTTTGGTTGGAGCATTTGGCCAAGGAATTGGCGTCGTGCTTGCCAAGAAAGGAATGCTTTCTGACCCAAATATGATCTTGAACCCTTTATCTGCAACGTTGATGCGCACGCTAATAGGAGCTTTGTTTATATGGATAGTTGTGCTTGCTTTCCGAAAACCGCTGAAGCTTCGTCAGGCCTTAAGTGATAAAGAGGGAATCAAGCAGACTGCTCTTGCTGCTTTCACTGACCCATTCTTGGGTGTGACGCTTTCAATGGTTGCCGTGGCTAATACTCAGACTGGTATTGCTCAAACGTTAATGTCCTTAATGCCCGTTCTGATAATTCCTGCCGTATGGGCTCTGCACGGACAAAAGACTTGTTTGCGAGGGATAGTAGGAGCAATAACGACGGTTGTAGGAGTCGCAGTGCTGTTCCTAACCTAGCAAGCTCCGTCAGGAAGCAACCTGCAACCATGGAAATTCATAGTTGTTAAGAATGCAGAGACGAAGCGAGCCCTGGCGGTGGCTGCAAGCAATCAGAAATTCATCTCAGACGCAGAGGTAGTCGTCGTAGCGTTAGGGGATTCAAAAGCTAGAGCGAGAATAAGTCTAGCCTCCTCAAGGATCATGTATCTACAAGAGCCAATGATTGCTGTGGATCACATGGTTCTAGTTGCGGTAGCCCTTGGATACGGAACACGCTGGATTGGCGCATTCAATGAGAAAGAGGTGAAAAGGATTTTGAGAATCCCTGAAGACTTGAGGGTTGTTGTTTTGCTTCTTATAGGTGCTTCTGACGAAAATCCGCCGGCGAGACCTAGAAAAGCATTTGGCCAAATCTTCTTCGAAGAATTCTACGGGAATCCATTGAAACTCTAGAATGTCTGAAGGAACGGTGAAATTCTTGGAAAAGGAAGTAAAAGAAGAGCTTAGGAACCTTGCCTTGGAGGTTGTCGGAAGCGTCGGTGGCGGAATCACTTATAACAGTGTGGGCGGTCTTGCCTTCAATTTTGAAAAGAGAGTGAAAGAAGCAATAGTCATTCAGTTCCGTTGGACCTTGGCAAAATGCAAGTTTGAATTATGGGACATCTCAGAGAATGGCGAATCAAAGACACAGGAGTATAAAAACGGGCAATATGAGAACGAGTCTCTGGTTAAGAAACAACTGCATGACAGGTGGTAAGGTCTCCCCACAAACGAAATCTAGTTTCGGTTTCCCGCTTTCCCTGACCAAAAGAATTGACTACTTGATCAAAAACTAAGCGCAAGACAATCTTCCATATGAAGATATAGCGTCAGTTTTGCAGATTTTCAAGAGCAGCTTTTCGTGATTTTCTTTCTGACACTGGTTGTTCGAATTTTGACTTCAACATTTGAAGGAACTATGGCATCTCCGTTCAAAGAAGTCAAGGTTTTACGACTACTTTGATTGCAACCATCTTCCCATCTGCAAGTGATTCCATGGTTTGAGGAAGTTTGTCTAATGCAACTTCGTGAGTAATGAGTCTTTTTACATTGATTTTTCCTTTTGAAACCAAGTCTAGCGCAATAGGATATTTGTTTGTGCCACCGTCTGATAACGCAAACCATGTCATGTCTTCATGCCTTATAGGCGGACCACGAAGCCCTTTGCTTTCACCAACGAGAATGATTTTTCCTCCTTTCTTTGTTATTTCCACGGTTTGGTCAACTGTCTCCTGCAGACCCACAGCTTCCACACAAAAGTCAGCACCTAGACCATTAGTTATGTCTAGAACGGCGTCTTTCAGATTTTGTTTGGTAGGATTAATGATATAGTCTGCTCCAAATTCCCTTGCCAATTTTAATCTCTCTTCTTTTTGTTCCACAGCTATAACTTTCATTCCGCACAGCTTGGCAATTTGCGTCTGAACCAAGCCTACTGGTCCTTGACCAAGAATCGCCATCGCTTCTCCGATCTTAGGCTGAACAAAATCCATAACATGCAATGCAAGTGCTACGGGTTCCATAACAGCTGCTTCTTCAAAAGAAACGTTGTCGGGAATTTTGAACACGTTTTTCGCTGGGGCAACGACGTATTCAGCGAACGCTCCGTCAATATCGAATCCCATGTAAGATGCATTCATACAAATCTGATAATTTCCAGCTTTGCAAAAGTTACAGTTGCCACAGTATCTTACTATTTCAGCAATGACTCTGTCGCTCTTCGAAAACTCTCTAACATTTTTCCCAACTTCTTCTATGACACCGGAGAAGTCATGTCCCAAGATTTTCGGAGCATATTTTCCTACTTCGCCTTTATAGAAGTGCACATCAGTGCCACAGATACTCGCCGCCTTAACTCTTATGAGGACATCGTAATCTTTCACTCTTGGAGTGTCTATACTATCAATTCTCATCTTTCGTCTGCCGCAGAGAACAGCTGCTTTCATGTCATCTCCTACTTTTCAAGTTGAAGAAAAATCTCCTAATAAATCTATCTGCAGAGCATCTTTCGATTATGGCAACATTGTAACAATCATTGTTGGCCGACTAAGAAGCAAATATACCTCAATTCTCTGCAGTCAAATGACGTGATAATCTATTTATGAATGCTATGGCTGCTTTCCTCAAGTCTTATACGCTTGTTAATAACAAATTCCGGAGAGACCGTGGATGAGGCATCAAATAGATCGTGAGGAAATTTCTGAAATTGAGAAACTCACTGTTGAGGTCAAGCAGATAGCATCAAAGGCAGGGGCTAACTTGGTCGGCATTGTTTTACCAAGAGCGATCGACGCCCTACCAAAAATCTGGGTTGGATTCAAAGAGATTCAAGATCATACCAAAAAAACGGTGGACATAATGGCAGATGCAAAATCCATCGTTGTACTGGGTTATCATATTTGGGATGATATGCTGGAGTTGGCAATACACAAAGGCGAAAAATGGGCTTATCCAGAATATTTTGCTATGAAAGCATTGGCGCTTGAAGTCGTTACCTACTTGGAGAAGAAAGGATACGAAGCAGCTATTACGAATTCCCTATCATACAAGCGATTAGCACAATTGGCAGGTTTCGGAAATTATGGAAAGAATGCTTTGATAATAAACTCGGAATTTGGCCCTTGGATGCGCTTTGCTGTGGTTGTGACAGACGCGGAAATGAAGCCTGATGAACCCTTCGAGAAGAACCTCTGCGAAAATTGCGAAAATTGTCTCATAGCTTGTCCCGTAGGTGCTTTGGCTCCATACAAAGTTGACTATACTAAATGTCTAGTCGGTATTCATCTCATAGGCAAAGAGAATTTTGAACGTAGTGAGAAATGGAGAAAGTTCGAGCCTTCGCTTACGATGAATTCTCATCTTATGTGTATGAAATGCCAAAACGCTTGCAGATATGGAAGAGAGAAACGTCAAATCTGAAAAATCAAAGGATACAAGACACAAAGCAACGTTGCTTTTCAGCCGAATTCCCCAACAACATGTCAAGCTGTCGAAAGAATTCTTGCGAATACTCACAAGCGGCGAAACAATCAGTCATATGACGCTATAATCTATAAGTATTCCTTTGGAGTTGCGATAGATTAGGAAACAGATAGGCGAAAAAAATGGATAAGATAATTGCTACGTGTGGACTCGTCTGCAATGATTGTCTTGCGTACGTTGCAACACAAAAAAATGATGGTAAGATAAGAGAAAGAGTCATCAAAGCTTGGTCAACAGAAACAGAGCGTCTGGGGCCGAGTGACATTGATTGCGACGGATGCCAAATTGGAAAAAGACTGTACAAGTTCTGCTTAGCCTGCGAAGTGAGAAAATGCGGGCTTGAGAGAGGTGTGGAAACTTGCGCCTATTGTACTAAATACTCATGTGAAAAGCTAGAAAGACTCTGGAGGGGCTTTAGAACTGTCTCTTGGGAAGAAGCAAAAGCCACGCTGGACAACCTCAGAAAACTCCAAAAGCTAGTGTAGCTGCGTGTGTAATAATAGAAAAGAAGAAACCAAAGACGTGAAGAAGGAATGAAGCAGCTCTCAACTGATGTCCTCATTATAGGATCTGGCGGAGCAGGTTTGAGAGCAGCAATTGAAGCTAGAAGGCAAGGAGTGAATGTGCTACTGGTTTCAAAAGGTAAGTTAGGCCTTGCCAATTGCACTGCAATCGCAGGAGGAGTCTTTAGAGCATCGCAGAACAAAAAAGGCATTACGGAACATTTTCAAGAAACCTTGGAGGCTGGACGATTTCTCAACAATCCCAATCTGGTTAGAACACTTGCAGCTGACGCATGGCTTGCTGTGAAGGAAACAGAAAAGTTCGGAATTGAATTGTCCGCTGAGAAGGGGAAAGTAAGCATAGTTGCAGATAAACCTCCCGCGGGAGCCAATTTGTCGAAGGCTTTAGGCAAATGTGCTCTGGATTTTGGAGTAAATGTTTCGGAGAAAACTTCTGCCTTTGATTTACTCGTTGAAGATAACAGATGCATCGGCGCATTAGCCTTTAAAAAAGATGTTGAAGGAATTATCGTCATATCCGCAAAATCGACTGTGGTGGCAACTGGTGGCTATTCCGGACTGTATGTTCGCAATGATAATCCACCGAGGACAACTGGAGACGGAGTTGTCTTGGCTTTTGAAGCCGGAGCAGAGCTGCAAGACCTCGAGTTTGTTCAGTTTCAGCAGATGTTTACAGATAGAGGAGTGCCCAGAATGCCTGTCCTCGATTGCTTAACTGAAGGCACCAAGAATCTTGTTCCCGGTGGACCATTGATGAGCAAAAAAGGAGAGCGATTTCTTGGTAAACATGGATTGCTAGAGAATAGAATCTTGAGAGACAACCTCACTGTCTCAATCGAGCGGGAACTTTACGAAGAGCACGAAGATTCCGTCCTCTTTGATTTGACGCAGCTATCACCCAGAGAGATTGTAGACGCCCTTAATTATGATTATCAGAAACACTTGGTTCTTCCTCTCGGTCAAATATTGTCAACAAGAAGACTTCACTTAGCTTCATTTGCCCATTACACAATGGGCGGTATAAAAATCAACGAAAAGTGCGAAACGAGAGTTGATGCTCTTTATGCTGTGGGCGAAGTGACAAGCGGAATTCACGGTGCAAACAGAGTGGGCGGAAATGCTCTGACTGAAATATTGGTGTTCGGCGCAATAACTGGACGACAAGCCGCAGATCACGCAAAACGCACAGAGTCTGTGGCAGTAAATAAGGAACAGATCAAAGAAAGAACAGAAAAGCTGCAAGAGATCTGTGATAACTCGAAACCAAGAAAGACTCGTCCGCTCAGGATCAAAGCAGAAGTAAGCACAGTTGTCTCAGAATTTTGCAGACCGGTAAGGAGCGAAGAAGGACTCAAATGCGCATTAGAAGAGTTGAAACGCATAGAAGAAAGGGCTTCTTTTATGTTTGCAGAAAATCCAGATAAACTGCAAGACGCGATTGAAGCCAATTCGATGCTGTTGCTTGCCAAGCTAGTTGCAAACTCGGCTTTGACAAGAAAAGAAAGCAGAGGAGCACATTTTCGCGTAGACTATCCTAAGAGTGATGATACAGATTGGCTGAAAAACATCATAATCTCGCAACAGAACGGCAAGACGCAAATCCGATATGAACATCTCATAGGAAAGCAAATCTAAAGATGGAAAATCCATTAGGCTTCGATTTTTTCATTGAGGTTTCAAGCATCTCAAGGGTATGATCATTCAGAACCGTGTTGCATCTATTTTACACATCTCTCCAAGATTTCGAGTTCTTTGTTATCAGCGTCAAGTCTTGCTTTGGTTCCGATTTGAGATGTCGCAGAAGGGGCAATCGTGCGTCACTTTGAATATGACTTCAAACAGTGTCATAAGGAAAAAGCTAGCCAATCCGCATATTTATCAGTTAAGCCGTCACATGACAGTATCATACTTCAGCTTAACCCTGCCCACTTACGCGGCAATTTGAACAGTCAAGTGACGCCGCAACCCATATCCGTCTGCCATATGTCATTGACTAGCAGATGAAAACCTAAAAGGTGAACACATTTGGCGAGAACGGAAGCAGCAACACTATCGGACGCAACGCAAGCCACCGAAGAACTGTTTCTTCATTTGGCAGAGCACGGCTGTAAAGGACGCATCGTATCAATTGAACATCTCCGCGATCTGCAAGAAGAGATCGAAGGATGCTACAGGCACGGCTTGCTCGATAAAGAGTTTTATCAAGAACGCCTCGCATGGTTTGATTTCCGAATCCCAGATGATTTTCGGGAAGCCAAGTCCATGATAGTGATCGCCGTCCCTCGACCTCAAAGCCAAGCCGTGTTCACGTGGAATGGAAAATCACGTGCGCTCATCATTCCCCCGACCTATGTCGCCAATGAGAAGACGAGGAAACGGATGGAACATCTCTTGACAGAGGTTTTGGCAGCGAAAGGATACCGTGTGGCGCGCACTGCATTGCCTGTGAAACCCCTAGCCGTGCGGAGCGGGCTTGGCGCGTACGGAAGAAACAACATCTGTTACGTTCCTAGCATGGGAAGCTTTCTCCAGCTTGCGGCTTTCTACTCCGACTTGCCTTGCCAGAAAGACAATTGGCAAGAAGCACAGATGATGAAAAGCTGCCAGAACTGTCACGCTTGCCAACAGAACTGTCCCACCGGC
>JALHSY010000080.1 GCA_022865455.1 Candidatus Bathyarchaeota archaeon | reverse complement strand
CGCGGCTTTCTCTAGCTCTTCTGGAGTTTCCAGCTTCGGAACCTTGGGCGCGATCGCAGGCAACACCCTCTCAACCGCTTTAATGCGCATCTCGTCAACCCTCGCCTCAAGTTCGTCTTCACGCTTTTTAGTTATCTTTCTAGTTTCAGACGCTGTCAGTTTCCTCTCGAGAATCTCTTTTGCAGTTAACACTGCTTCCTTGATGTTTCTCTCTATCACACTTTCGAGCGCTACTATGTGGGATAAGCTGATTTGCTTGGCCCACACAGCTTTTCGAATCTCTTCGGGAAACTTGAATACGTTAAGATGCGCTAAAACCCAGTGAAAGTCTACATTCAATTGTTTGCTTATCTCCAACGGCATCATGTCTCCGTCCGCAAGCTTCTTGAAGTACCGTGCCTCCTCTTCAACCGAGTAGTTTTCTCGAATCTGGTTTAACTTATACACTAACAGCCTTGCCTTCGCATCGTCTGCATCTACCACTCTGACCGGCACAGTCTTCCATCCCATGTTCTTGAGAGCTCTCCATCTTCTTTCGCCGTCTATTATCTCATAATAATCGCCTTTCCTGCGAACAACTAGGTCGCTTAGTAGACCATCCTTCTTTATTTCCATCTCTATATCGTCAAGGTTAAAAATGTACCTAGGCTGATACGGACTTGGCTTTATCGCTTCCACATTCACTTCCACTTCATTGTCCCCTCCACAGGTTTATCTTCAATTTTCAGAAGCACCTCTACTACGCTTAAATTAACCTCGACAAGATTTCCATCTTCAATTCCTAATACTTGACATACTTCTTTGGGTATTGTAACACGATGACCAGCAACAACTTTAGCAATAAAGTGTTTTTCCAACGTCTGGCCACCTTAGTTTTCCTTAAAACTCCTATAAATGCACAGATTGCATAAAACATATTAAGACATTATCCGAATCTGAACATCGACTGCTCAAAGGACAACCTACGCTATTACATGGCGTGTGCTCGGTTTTTAACGTTAATAAAGCCGCAAGTCATTTAGCCTTGTCAGTTTTCGACACAGCCATTGTAACACTGCTTTGAATAATGGTTAAATCAAAACAATTATGGAATAAGATAAAAACCTTGGAAAAGTGTATAGATGACAACCGGAAAGGTTTTTGCAAAAGATAAGCAGGTTTTCTGCGCGCTCAAGAGTGAATGCGACTTCAAAAAAGCAATTCCTGAGGAAAAATCGTTTCAGCCTAAAACTGGATACGCAATCTGCACTTGGAAAGGTCGTTGCAATCAACAGATCGACAACCCGAAACAAGATGCAAAAGCTCTACTGCCCCTTTTGTTATGCCGCTAGAGCATATTCCAATGCCTTTGCTTAATTCAAATTCCAAATTAGCGCCGGAAAGGAAGTTGAACCATGCTACTCTGTGAAGATCTCAAGCGTCAACCTAACCCGTCCACAAATCTGAGGGGTTATCGTTTACTGCACACTTACGTAAAATGTTTAACACAGGGAATCTAAACGGGGATTTGAATCTATCGGACAGCCATACATCTTCTTGACACCGTGACCCTGTCGTTTTGACGATGTTTTTGAAATTAAAAAGGACTAGAGTTATTGCTCCACTCGAAAAAAGGGCTTCGTACTATCGTCATGTATTCTCCGCACAATTCTCAGCTTCGAATCCCATTTTTTGAGTTTAATCAACTCGACATACGGAGACTTCCCAAACATCACAAAAGAGCTCTTAACAACCTTCTGTCTCCATCCGTATCTTTTCAGTTCAATTATTACTATTGTGTTTACATTCTTGTAACACCATGCCTAGTGGACGGAAATTTCAAGAACAGAGAATAGGGAATGGCAGGTAGCACTAGATTTTCTTGATATGCAGGCAAGTGAGGCCCAGATTCTCCATTGCGTCACTCGTATTTTGGAATGAGAACAGTCTGCCAGATTGTGTGGCGATCTTCGCCCTTTGTGTGATCGGACGTTTCTGTATAAACTCATGGCCACACTCACATTTGAACCCGACAACCTCGTCGTTTCTGACCAGCAAATCATGAATGCAAGAAGACTTGCATCCAGATTGATGTTTATGTAGCTTCCAAATCAAAGCAAGATCATCCAAGGTCAACGGTTGAAAATCTTTCGCCTTGAACACGTACCAGGAGACATAGACTCCTAATGCGAACCAGAAACCAAACACCAATTCTTCCAACATTCTCTCACATCTTTTCTTAACTCATGTCTTTCTGTTGTACAGATATACAATATGTCCATCTTCAGACATATCCAAAATTAGAATATTACATCTTACGATATAAGTATTATGTAAAATTCCGAATAGAACATTATCGAACAGCATGGCGCGCGCTTGATAGTATACGATAGCAGGATCTTCAGGCACCCGTAGACTGTCACGTTCACTTTTTTGGACTTAGACCTAGGTGGAGACATCTCCCGCACATTCCCCCTTTTTCTATGTTCTCTGGCTTACTACGAGCATTCCAGAAGCCCTTTTAGCACCGAGACCATCCCTGGGGCCGCATGAAATAAGAAATAGGGGGGTACCGTTTTTGTGAGGGCTTTCAGCTCACAAACGTAACGTTTTGGGACTTTACCCGGGTGAAGTTGATGTCTTGCAAGGAGTGTTCTGTAGAGGAGTACATTGCAGCTTGGCTTAGAAGTAGTAGGCCTTGAAAATTTTTCAAATCCTACTACTACTTGAGAGAAGAAGAAGTGGGTTGATTTTTTTCACTCTCTTCTTCTACTTGTCACAATCAAGTTTTCAGCCCTACCCCCCATGCTCGTTGAGACTAGTATCGCATAACAAAAAAAGAATTCTTTGCAATTCAGAGAGCGCGCGCTGTCAGAAAAGGGCGCACGCTTATTCCACTATGGGCAGTTCTAGGCAACTGGAATGGTCCGCATCATGATAGAGGGTTACATGCGCTACCCGTGCATCTCGGCCTGACTCTTCCGCAACCACACCGCCACTGTTGTAGTTTTTCTGTATGTGAATCGAGTTCGGGCAGCTGATGACTAGACGCAGGCGACTGTTTCTGCAGCTTCTCCTAGATAATCTCAGCGCAAAATCTTGTCTGACCCTAGCTTTCACCTACCCCTACCCCCCTACCTTTTTTCTCCAGAGCGCCCCTGAATCTGTTGCGGAAAAGGCCCAGACAGATGCCACGTGGCATAACCCAGAACCCTCAACAGGGCCCTAGGATGGTCTCGGTGCTAAAAGGTCCTCTGGGATGCTCGTAGTATACTGTGAGGATGCATGCACGCTGCAAATCATGATGGGCTCGCCATGTTGACTGGGGCTCGTTTTAGGGCGCTATTGCGGTTTCCAGCGCAAATCTTAACAGTTAAGAAACCTCTATTTCTTCACGGGCCACGGTTTTGCCTGCTTTTTCCAAAATTACGGTTGCAAGTCACGCCATAAGAATATTCATTGTTTCAGGTGTGGCCGAAGGCTTAAGCTTAGGCGGCGGTGCTGGCGCCACCAAATAGCCTACGAAACAAGATACTATTGCGAAGGATGCTACAGGAAACTGCACCGTAAAGCACCAGCATGTAAAGTGTTTTTCTTCTTCAAGAAACACTGAACAGTTCTTTGATACGCCAAAGTCTTCCCTTTCTTGTGGATCCGGGTCGTTCAACCCTGCCCTGCTTCTCAAGGATGTATAAGCAATCTCGTACGTAGCTGTAGCTATATTCTGATTTCTCTGCGAGCTGACGTGTGGTCAAGCCAGATGAAGCACGCAATGCATTTAGAATTTTGTTTTGAATAGGTATGCGTCTGGCTATGTGCGGGATTCCATGGAAGATTTGTTCGAAAACGGCGTTAGGGCTTGGCGGGATTCGCCTAAACATTCATTTCGGCGTAGTTCCTGTAGCGGAGCATCTGAATAGTGTCTGCTTCTAAGTATGGCTGGATGGGGTTCTGCCTAAAGGCTAGAGTTCCTATTCCGTACACGATAAGTAATATTCTGCTTTGCGATGGTTGTCCCTTCTTTGGCTCTCGCCCTTTGCGTAGCGGTAAGAAGGTTTTTGAAGCGTCTTTTTGCATGGGTTCTTTTGGATAGATAGGCAAAACGTTTAGAACAGCAAACCCATAGAACCCATAAACCTAAGCGTTTAGAACGGCTTTTCCATTTATGTATATGAACCTCATCTTCCCTGTTTGGGTTTGGGGGTAAAGTTTTATCCAACCAACCAACCAACTTGGACGACGACGGACGGACTACGACGACCACGAATCACGACGACGACCACGAATCACGACGACGACCACGACGGACGACGGTCAATGGTTAACGGGACAACGATAGGCTTCTAATGGACGGCAAAAGACTGGATACCTGATTCAGGACACATCTGGATATGCTGGAACAGGATACGGATAGGATAGTGAGCAAATATACGAGGGGTAGAATTCACTCGAAAACTTACCCCTCATAATGAACTAGGACTAATACTACGAGGGGTAAAAAAGAATCGAAAATTTACCCCTCAACAACGCGCGCTGTTGGACTGTTTAGACGTCAAGTATTCTGTTGATATAGAGGAGAAGGAAAGCTATTCCCATCACACTCAATGAACTTGTGATTGAAATGATGGGTTGGAAGAATGATGCTGTTCCTATGGATAGT
>JALHSY010000079.1 GCA_022865455.1 Candidatus Bathyarchaeota archaeon | reverse complement strand
TCGGCCAGAAAACAGGCGTCGGGTTCTACGACTGGACAAAAGGCAGACCGAGAATACCGTTCAACCTGCTCGACGAATACGACGTTGACAGGTCTTGGGCAGTTGCCGTCAACGAGGCAGCATGGCTCATTCACGACGACGCAGCAGACCCAGCAGACATCGACACAGGCATGAAGCTCGGCACTTATTGGCCTCAAGGCCCATGCGAGTACGCTGACAGGACAGGCTTGGACGTTGTGCTGAACAAGCTCAAGGAGCTTCACGCCAAGTACAACATGGAAATGTATAAACCCTGCCCTCTGCTAGAAGAATACCTTGCGAAAGGTTGGACAGGGAAAAAAGCTGGAAAGGGGTTCTACTAGATGAAGTTCGACCTAACTGAAGAGCAAGCAGCAATAAAGAACGCCGTCCGGGAATTCTGCCAGAAAGAGTTCAAACCCGAACTGGCACTGGAGCTGGACAGGAAAGAGGAGTATCCCATGGAGCTTTACAAGGCCGCCGCGAAGTTGGGCTTCACGAGCATGAGCTTCCCACAGGAGTACGGTGGACAGGGTAGCGGATTGCTCGAAACCTGTTTGGTCATCGAAGAGATGTGCAGAGCTGACTCGTCATTGGGCGTGGCAGTTTCAAGCGGAAACTTTGGCAACGAGTTTCTCATAACGCTGGGCACCAAGGAACAGAAGGAAAAGTACTTGCCGCCGCTGTGCAGGGGCGACACTTTATCGGCTGCTTGCTTCACGGAGCCGAACGTGAGCGGAAGCGACATCACCAAGATGGAGACAACCGCCACAAAATACGGCAACGAATGGTGGATAAACGGCACAAAAACCTTCATCACCAACGCCACCACCGCCGACTTCATGGTGGTCCTAGCGCAGACAGACACTAAAATCAGACCGACCTACCGCGGCGAAACACTCTTCATAGTCGAAAAAGGCGCACAGGGACTCGAAACCTCGAAGCTTCACGACAAGATGGGCATACGCTGCTCAGTAACGGGCGAAGTGCGATTTGAAAACGTCAAAGTGTTCGACGCGAGCATCATCGGCGAACTCAACAAGGGCTTCTACTACTCGATGGAGTTCTTTGATAAGACACGCGTGGGCGTGGCGGCCCAAGCTGTGGGCATGGCCCAAGGAGCTTGGGAAATAGCCTTCAAATACTCCAAGCAACGCGAAGCCTTCGGACAGCCACTGTTGCAGCACGAGGCAATCGGAATGGGATTGGCTGAAGCCATGACCAAGATTGAAGCGGCAAGGTGGCTCATGTACCGCGCGGCGTGGCTGGTTGACGAGGGCAAGATGGACCCGATGATCACGGCGATGGCGAAGCACTATGCGGCGCGCGTGGCAATGGAAGTCACGGACTTCTCGATACAGGTGCTCGGCGGCTACGGCTATTTAGGTGACTATCGTGTGGAGCGGTATCACCGAGATGCGAAAATCACTGAAATCTATGAGGGCACAAGCGAAGTTCAGAAACTGACCGTGCTGAAGTACCTGTTGAGAAAATTCTAGAACATCGTCGGCGCTCGCAGTTCAAAATCCCAGATCAAAAGGAAGAGCCGAGTCAAAGCACTCAGAAAGCCTAACCTGCGCACGTACGGCTTACCGATACGAATGATTGTTAGAAAGGGCTCCTAGCGGGCGTTTTGGCTATGGCAGGTTCTGGTTGTCAAAGTATGTCATCGCCCAGCGTTCTCCACGTTTTTCTATGTGGACAGTCACGTTTTGTGTCTGCTCTGTTGCCATCAGTTCGTTCCATTGCAGGGCGGTAATGTCTCTTGGAGTGGCTTCTATCCAAGGATAGGTGGTGTTGTCTAGGTGCAGGACTATGTGAGTTGTGCCTTCTTCCACATATTCATATTTGCCTAAAACGGTTGC
>JALHSY010000078.1 GCA_022865455.1 Candidatus Bathyarchaeota archaeon | reverse complement strand
TCCGACCCTTACGTTTTTATTTCTTGTTGAAACATTTATTGTATCGCGATGGGGAACTATGCGCGTTTTCGTGAAGAGTTTCGGCTGTTCGGCAAACTTGGCTGACGGCGAGGTTTTGGCTGGATGCCTTGCAACGGCTGGACATGAACTGGTGAATTCTGCCTCGAGCGCGGACATGGTTGTCTACAACACGTGCGCTGTCAAAGGGCCCACAGAAAATCGCATGATTGAGACCCTGAGACGAGTGCCCCTTGGCAGGAAGCTGGTTGTAGCAGGATGCCTGCCACTGATCAACTTTGAAAGATTGTGCAGAGAGGTGCAATTTGACGCAGCTGTAGGCCCAGCAGCAGGCGACGCCATCATCGAAGTTGCTGAACGAGTCTCTGGTGGCGAGAAAGTCCTAGTCTTGAAGGAGGCTGCGCGTAATAAGCCGGGCTTGGATCTTCCTAGAGTTCAGCTGAGTCCCGTGATAAGCATTGTTCCTGCAAATTACGGCTGTTTGGGTTCTTGTGCCTATTGCTGCGTGGTGTTTGCTCGGGGGCATCTGAGAAGCTACACGGTTCATGAGATTGTTGATAAGGTAAGAAAAGACCTGGACAGAGGGCTGCGTGAGTTCTGGATTACTTCCCAAGATGTTGCGTGCTATGGAAAAGATCAGGGTACAAGCCTTGCAGAGCTGCTTGACGCCTTAAGCGCAATTGATGGAGGCTTCAAGATTCGAGTGGGAATGATGACTCCCAACGTGGCATTGAGCATTCTTGAAGACCTTGTCAAAGCATACCAGAGCGAACATGTCTTCAAGTTCATTCACCTACCCGTGCAAAGCGGTGACGACCAAACACTGAAACGCATGAGGCGATTCTACTCGGTTGATGATTTCAAAGGAATAGTTGACGCGTTCAGAGCCAGATTCCCTGAGATAACGCTTTCCACAGATGTCATTTGCGGTTTCCCAGGCGAAAGTGAGGAAGCTTTCGAAAAGTCTCTGGAGCTGGTCAAAGAGGTGAAGCCTGACGTGGTGAACGTATCCAAGTTCTTCGCACGACCTCGAACCCCGGCTGCTGCAATGGAGAAGGATTTTGTGCCTTTGACAGAGATCAAGCGGCGGAGCAGACTGATGGCAGAACTGGCGAGGGAAGTGGCTCTTGAAAGAAACAGGCGTTCGGTCGGATGGACAGGCGAGATTCTCGTCGATGAAGCTGGCAAGATTCGAGGTTCTTGGGTGGGACGCAATTTCGCTTACAAGCCCATTGTCGTGAAAAGTGCTGACAACTTACTCGGCAAGAGTTTGAGAGTCGAAGTGACGGGAGCTTTTCAAACTCACTTGGAAGCCGAGGTTATTGAATAAATTATTTATGCGAAAGCACTGTTATTGTAGTACTAGGAGATGAAACGTTTGAGCGAAGAGGAAGTCGTTAAGATCGGGCGTGTGACGCATTTCTTCTCAAAAATCAGCGTCGCCGTGATTGAGCTCACAACACCATTGAGCATAGGAGACAATATAGTCTTCAAGGGACCGAACACAGATTTCGAACAGGTTGTTGACTCCATGCAGATCGAGCACGAGAACGTTGAGAAGGCTGAGGCTGGGCAAAGCATTGGGCTAAAGGTCACGCAGCGAGTCAGAGAAACAGACGCTGTGTACAAGAAAACGTAGCTATCGCCTTCGCTTCTTTGCCGTCCTCATTTGACTGGTTCCTCCCAATCAGAGGAACATCCGCCCTCGGGAATCAAAATGATAGTTGCTTCGTCTGGCAGAGACATTCTCGGGTTTTCTCTTATGTTGAGAAAT
>JALHSY010000077.1 GCA_022865455.1 Candidatus Bathyarchaeota archaeon | reverse complement strand
TTTTCGTCAACATGGGTGTGAGGAGAGTCATTACTGATTATCTGATGGTCATCGTTCCCGCACATAATCTATATAGAAAACTTGTCTCAGACAGAAAAGAACCTACGACTTTTTCATGTTGCAGAATAAGAAAATGAGAGACGCATAGTGAAAGGTTAGATCGGTGAGATCTTTCCTTCGGCCAGTTCCATACAGAAATTCTCGATGTTTTCAAGCTGATAATTGAGTACTTCGCCGATTTCGTGTCTAACCTTGTCCAATGAGTTGTTGCCTCTCATTACGACTTGAACTGCTGTGACTGCAGGATGGTCTATTGGGCTGCCGATCTTGCTTAGCATCCAAATGTAGACTTCTTCAACTTCAGGCACTTCTTCGTAAATGTGTTGAGCTAACTTGAAGGTCAGGAAACTGTAGATTTTTCCAACGTGGCTTACGGGGTTTTTGCCAGCTGCGGCTTCGGAGCAGAAAGGTCTGTTTAATGATATAAGGCCGTTCACGCGGTTCCCTCTTCCGACTTGTCCTGAGTCGCCACTGTCGGCGCTCGTGCCCAAGACGGTTAGGTACACACCTCCTAAGCCTCTTCCGGGCACGTCTAGGGTGTTTAGTTCCACGTCAACGCTGTCAAAGTCCGTGTTGACCGCGACAAACTTGTGGATTTCTTCAAGGATTTTCGCCTTCTTCTCAAAGTATTCATCTTCGCTGGGCACGAAGCGGTCGACAAATGCCATTGCAACTGTCAAGAAGAGGTCGTTGTTGTTTCTGAAACCCATGACTTTTATGTCTTCACCAGATTCTGGAAAACGCTGTTTGAATTCCTTCGAGTTCAGGTAGTGTTCGGTCTTGAGGACTGTTTTCTCTGTGCGTGTTAGGGGCGCGTAGCCAACAGCTGCAGAAGTGTCATTTGCACCGAGAACTTTCCCTTTGCGTCTGAAGATGTCTGTGAGGCCTGTTGAGCCTGGTTTCAGCTCAACTTGATATTTAATGTGTTTTTCAGGGTCAATGAAACGCATGTTGTTCTTGAACCATTTCTTCGCGGTTCTTACAGCCACGTCTGCAACGTCTATTTTGGTACCATCAAACTCTGAGGTTGCTCTGTCGCCGAACACGAAGAGCATTGGTTGTTTCACGGTTCCGCCGCCGAATTGAGAATCTGTTTCGCCTGCAACCAGCAGGGACTTGTCAACGTTGTGGTGCAGTATTGAACCTGCCTTTGCAAGGTACTCTTTGCTCAGGCCGATCGAGATTTGATCCATCACTGCGTCGCAAATGTAATCCGGATGACCAAGTCCTTTTCTCTCAACGATTTCAATCCGCTGCTTCTCAAGGGGCATCTGTTTCAGATCTTCCACGATTATGTTCCGCATGTTTAACGCCAGCTATTATGAAGTTTAGGCTGTATGCACAGCAACAGATATATATTTTGCTGTATAGACTTATAACCGAAAATAACTGGTGGTTATATCTCAACAGTCACAAATGCCCTGCTCAAAAAACTGAGAACAGAAGCAGGATTGACTCAGAAGCGGCTAGCTGAGCTTGTCGGGGTTTCCCAAGCGCACATCGCAAAGATTGAGGGGGGGAAAGTCGATCCGAGGCTTTCAACCATTAACAAGATACTTCATGTTTTGAACGAGTGGAAAAAGAAGAAATGTCGTGACATAATGAGTCGCGGCGTGATTTGTGCTAAGCTTAAGGACAGGATTCTGGATGTGAGTGACAAGATGGTGAAGTACGCTATCTCTCAGGTTCCAGTGATGGACGGTAGCAGGGTTGTTGGCACCGTGACTGAGGAGTCCATTATGCGACGTCTAGGTTCGAATGTTGTTAATCAGACGACTGAGAAGGTCATGGTTTCGCCTTTGCCCGTTGTGGATGAGGAGGCAGATGTTGAGAAGGTCAGGGGGCTTCTGAAGACTCATCAGGGTGTTCTTGTGGCTAAAGGGAAGAAGATTGTCGGGATAATCACTCGCTCTGACCTTTTGAAGGCGATATGCGAACCTATTTAGGAACAACCTGTACTACAAAGCAATGGTGAAAGCTT
>JALHSY010000076.1 GCA_022865455.1 Candidatus Bathyarchaeota archaeon | reverse complement strand
TTGCGGTCCTTGTAAAGCTCGACTCGGTCTATTTTATCTGCCTTCAGCATCCCTATTCCCAGACTGATTCTTCTAGACTAGCACACTTCATACAATCTTTGGAAGTATGATATATAATTGCCTTAAAGGTTGTTAAAATTTCCGCATCAAGCCCTTTAAGCGTTTCCAGAAAGGTTTTTAAAATCTCGCTCTTCGGTTCACTTATAGAAAGTGACCCAATGATGAGTACACAGTCCAAGCAGATAGTGCGCTGTTCAAAGTGCGGTTTCGCTTTCGACATCATCTATGGAAGAGCCTTTGCATGCTCAGGCTGCCCGTCCTCTGTCCAATGCGCATCTACAAAATGCCCGAAGTGCGGACATGAATTCCCGTTGTCACAATGTTGACTTATACGAAGGAACAGCAATGGGTTGGTGCTTCACCAACACAGTCACGTTTTTTAATAAGAACATTCATATTGCAAGTACAACTTCGAAAAGAAGGTTGAAACTGACCGGTGAAACTGTTTGGCAACTCAGAACCCGCAAAAGCATTGGGTCATGAGATGGACAACACTTAGAGGACTTGCAGCAATAGTCGTGTTTCTGCTCATAACCGTCTTCGTTGAATATATCGTGGTTCTCTACGCCATGAACCTCGGCGTTCAGGAGAAGTCTGAAAACGTGATATTCGGTGTAATCAGCCCGCTGTTCCATCTGGTTCCAGCAGCCGCCATAATCACGCTTGTGTCAAGCTGGACGTATCTGACAAAGCACGCCGCAAAAAGACCAAAGGAGACGTTGAAGGGGAAAGGTGGTTCCACGCCCAGACAAAGCAAGCAGGGCGGACTGAAGAAAGCCCTTGGCAGAATGAAACGCGGGTTGCTGAAAACCAAGGGTGTCGCATATGTATGGCAGAAGATACATTTCGCCAGAGCCACGATAAAAAGCGCCATAACCGTGCTTCTGGCTTTCGCAGTGTTCATACTCATTGTATCCCTTCTGGCGTACCCGCAAGCGATCTATCAGGCCGTATCGGCAGCTTATCAGAACAATCCCTCACTACTCGGTTTTGTGCAGGGCACTGGACAGGCTCTGGCTTCCGTCGGCGGCGTCTTCTCAGCCGCAAACAATGCTCTGCTGTCTGTCGCGCCGGGCTTCAGAGACTTCTGCATAGGAGTTGGAAACATAATCAAACCTCTCGCGGACCTAGATGATACTGGGAAGTATTTGGTTTTTCAAAACGTTGCAGCTTGGGTCTCAGCCCTAACGGTTCTGTTTTACGGTCAGTATGGGCAGAAAGGTTTTCGCTACAAGAAAAGCGGGAAAAGCTAAGGGATTCTAATGGCTGACCGCCCCAGATTCGGTCCAGCTGGGGTTCCGCCGGCGTTCAAGGTAATGAAGGCAACCTTAGCTGACGTCCCGAAACTTCTACGCGTGGAAGGACTTGACGCACTGGAGTACGAGGCCATATATTGGGGTGGGAAACCACAGATTAAAAAAGAAGACGCTGAAAGACTCGGTGTGGAAGCAAGGAAAAATGATGTTTGGCTCAGCCTTCACGGCTCCTATTTCGTAAATCTCTGCGGCAAGAAAAATGTTGTTGAAGCAAGCAAGAAACGACTGATTGCATGTGCAACGGCAGCAGAATGGATGGGAGCGTACGTCGTGGTCTTTCACCCAGGCTTCTATGGGAAGAGACCGAGAGAAGAGGTTTTCAAAAGTTGCTTGACAGTGTTGGAGGATGTCGTTGAGACTATGAGGGGCTTGGGAATCAAGAACGTCAAGATAGGCCCTGAAACGATGGGTAAACCCTCTCAGCTTGGGAGCTTGGAAGAGGTCTTGACCATATGCGAAGAAGTTGATCAAACACAACTTGTTGTTGACTGGTCGCACCTGCATGCAAGGGGCATGGGGCGTTTCCGCACCGTTGATGACTTTCGAAGCGCTGTGGTCGAGATTGAGAATCGACTGGGCGGAGAAGCCGCCAAGAACATGCACTGCCACTTCACGAAGATCGAGTTCACGGATAAAGGCGAAAGGCGACATCATACGTTGGACGAGGCGAGATATGGACCGGATTTTTGGTTGCTTGCGAAAATCATAGCGGAGTTCAAGCTGAGATCAGTGATGATATGCGAAAGCCCGTTGTTGGACATTGACGCGATGAAGATGCGGGACATTTTCCAAACAGAATTGAAGAGAAATGATGTTTGAATTTGGTGCGATACGTTTTTCTATGCAATCCTATAGTGCTGTCTATGGGTACATGTTTTGGTGCGGCTAAAAGGATTCCAAAAACTGACAACAGTTGATGAAGCAGTTCGAATGTTTTTCTCCAAGCTGCAAACTAAGCCGTTAAGACCGGTTACCATCCAATTGCATTCGGCTTTAGACCGTGTCCTAACAGAGGACATTGTTGCAGAAGAAGACTTGCCGAGGTTTGACAGATCAGCAGTTGACGGATACGCTGTCAAAGCCGAAGATGTTGTCGGTGCATCACAGTTCAAGCCCAAAACGCTTCAAATCACTGACAAAGACTTTATCGCCGACAAACAGGCCAAGCAACTGTGGACTGGAAACCCCATTCCTAAGAGCGCAAACGCAGTTGTAATGCTTGAAAACACCAGACGGACCGAGGGCAAGATTGAGGTTTGGGTTTCGGTGACGCCTGGCGAGAACATCTCCAAGAAAGGTGAGGCCCTTTCAAAGGGAGAAGTTGCAGTGAAAGCTGGAATCCGCCTAAAACCTCATCACTTGGGATTGATAGGGGCGCTGGGAAAAGCGGAGGTGGCGGTTGTTGAAAGGCCAAAAGTGGCCATATTAGCGACTGGAAATGAACTTGCGAAAGTGGGGAGCAAACTGCGAGAGAATCAGGTTTTCGACGTTAACAGGCTTGTTCTCTCAATGTTGTGCCGTGAGATCGGTGCCGAACCGTTGGATTTGGGCATT
>JALHSY010000075.1 GCA_022865455.1 Candidatus Bathyarchaeota archaeon | reverse complement strand
TGTTGATCCGCTTCTTTCCACTGGCTCTTTGCCGCAAAAAACACGGCTTCAGACAACTCTGCTCCAAAACTTACCCAACGATGCCCTAAAAACTTTGAGGGCAAGTTAATGAGTTTATTGAAGTACTCTGATGCATGCTCTAAATCTCCTAGTCGAGCATACTGTCTGCAGAGGCTCATGTAACCTAGGTGGTACAGCCGATATAAACGTTTCTTTCGAATTTAATATGCGTTGTTGTGTCTGAATCAGCAATTCGCGAGTACGCCGAGCAGGTCGTTTAGGGTTTTGATGACCTTGTCAGGCTTGATTTCGTCGATTCCTTCTGTGCGCCGACGCTCGATGAGGATGGTTTTCATGCCGACATTTTTCGGACCCACAATGTCTAAGTCCAGCATGTCGCCGACAAAAACTGCTTCTGAAGCCTTCACACCCAGAGCCTTTAGTGCCTTTTCAAAGATTTCTGGGCTGGGTTTGCGTCGGTTAATCTCGCCGCTGATCAATATGACGTCGAAAAACTGTTTTAGGCCGAATTTTTCCAGCAATGCCCAAACGGTTTCTGGCATGAAGGCGTTTGAAACGAGTCCAAGCTTGTATTCTCCGCGGAGTTTCTGCAAGACGCTGATCGTGTCCTTGTCTATGGTGACGTAGCGCATGAACTCGTTTCCAAAGGTTGTCGTTGCACCAATGACTATCGGGTCCGACACGTCAAAGTCGTAGCCGAGACTATGCAACGTCTGCAGGAGGCGAACCCTGAAGTGAGGTTCCTCTAGGCTTTCGCGAGATTCCGAATAGAATCTGTCTCTAACTTCAAAATAGACTCGGCTGAAATCTTCAAAGGAAGCATTAACTCCGCTCTTTATGAGGAATTCATGAAGTTTCATGAGGCTAGGCTGGTAGTAGACTTCGCTACCTTCAAGTAAGAGTAGAGTGTCAAACAAGTCGAAGAGCACAGCCTCAACATGCATCCTCCAAGCCTCAAAAACCATAGGTGCAGGGAAGTTAAAAACGGTTTTTGCAACAAACAGTTAAATTTAGATACAACTTGCGCAGTACCAGGCAAGATGAGGATAATCAAGAGAATGGATACACGCAAGATGTTTCTTTCCATTGCAGAGGCTCTCATGATTTATGGCTTAATCGCTTTCTCATATGGGATTTTGGTCATTCATGTTGCACAAACGTGGTCTGGAGACTGGCCGGTTGACAGAAACCTGACTTGGCTTACTCTGGACACATTTGTAATCGCCAGCTTTGCTCTCTCCTTCTTTGGATTCATAGCTTGGAGATATCTGAAATACGCTGAAAAGACAGGATGACATGGCCTAATGACCTGAGCCTAGTTCTTCATCTTGCTTTTCCAGTTCCCATGGTCACCGCTCAAATACTTAGCTGAACTTGTCAGACGCGCAAATATGTTTGTCAGTCTCAAAATAGGATAGAACGGAGTGTAGAAGAGCAGAGACTTGTAGTTGTGCCTGTTGTAGGCATATTTCAAGGCAATAGCCTGATTTACCACTCCCACAAGCAAGCCATACGGCACGAAGACCAACAAATTAAGCACAAAGTAGATGCGGTCAGGCGCAAACCAGAAAAGAAACGGAGCCGAAACCAAAGCCGCCAAATCAACAAGAGCCCCGCCATACTCGAAAATGTAACAGTACCACAAGAACAAGGTCAACCAAGACCTCTTCAACATCAAATCTCTGTGAATG
>JALHSY010000074.1 GCA_022865455.1 Candidatus Bathyarchaeota archaeon | reverse complement strand
ATCCAAGGCGTAGTTGCTTCTGAAAAAATTCGAGAAGAAACCCATAGATACTGCAACGCCCATGACGAGCAGTGCCGCTATCGTCAAGTGTTTGAGCTCTTGGCTGCTGAAATGTATATTTCTCTTCGTCAACGTTGGCGGGGCATAAACAACCTTGTACTCATATGAATTCTTTTTCTGAACCATTGCTGGCGGTGTTTCCTGTTTCGGCGTGCGAGCCAGCTCCATCTGCGGGCAATCATGGTTCTCCGGCAGGCGATGCTCAGAACAGAAAGAGCCTCCGCAATACGGACACCTAAAAGGGAGGAACACTTCCTTCTGACATTTATCGCAGCTCATGCTTGCACGCCTTCTGTTGGAAGAAAGGGTGATGGCTCATCGTTTATACATTTCTCTCTAAAATGGGGCGAAAGAACTTCCGTGTCAAAGTGCTAAATTCTTAATACCAGCAATACAGATGAGTATAGGCTTCGAAGTCAACGATGGGAAGAAAGGACCGTATGAAGGCTTTCAGCTTTGTCCATGCTGCTGACTTGCATCTTGGCTATTCGCAGTACGGGTTAGAGGCTAGACGCGAAGACTTTGACAAGACCTTTCAAGAACTGGTCGACAAGACCATTGAGCTGAAGCCCGATTTCATGATTATTGCAGGTGACTTGTTCCACCACGCGCGGCCTTCGAATGTCACGTTGGAGAACGCAATCAGAAACTTCAGCCGCCTCCGCGACAGCGGCGTCGCCGCACTGGTGGTGGACGGTTCTCATGATTCAGCGCCCAACATCATAACCGGTTCCATTTTGAATCCGCTGGACAGCGCAGGTCTCATCTATTACTTGCCCAGACGTGAGGGAGCTTGCTGGCGCATATCTGACTGCTGCTATGTCTATGGTATTCCGAACTACCGAACGAGACGCAAGACCGAAGAACTGCTTCCAGCCTTCATGGAGCAAAACAGGCCGACACCTGACGCTTCGCTGTTCAACATTTTCGTCTTCCACATGGCTCTAGACCTTCCAAGCGTCAAACCACCGTACATGGAGGCTGAGGCGCCGCCTGAACTCATCCCTGAAGGGTTCCAATACTATGCTGCCGGTCACGTGCACAAGCCTTACAAGGAGAATTTTAAGAGCGGATTGTTGGTCTACAGCGGATGCACTGAAACCGTTAGCTACGACGAAGCCGAGATCAAGAAAGGGTTCTACCATGTTAGGGTCGATGAGAAAGGAAAAGTTTCACCTGAATTCATTGAACTTGAATCGCCGCGGAAGTTTGTCGTTTTAGAACACGACTTTATGGGTGTGAATCCTTCGAAAATAACAGAACTTGCCTTTCAGCTTGTCAAAGGCGCAGATGAGGACGGAGTTATCATCATCTTGGTTCTGAAAGGAGTCTTACCAGCCGAGGCAAACCGCTCCGAAGTCGACGTTGCTAGCATCAGGACAGCGGCTGAAAAGGCTTTGCTGGTGCATCTTGTCGTGTTGCTGCGTGAAAGTGAAGTTTCAGAGGAGATAGTTCGGTCCATATTCGAAAGCGAGTTTAAAGACTTGAAAACGAAGGCTTTCGAATATTTCCTGCAGATATTCTCAGAACGTCACAGCCGAGAAGAAGCCGAAAAAATCGCCCGCATCGCAATCAGCCTCATTGAACCGCTGACCAAGAAGCAAGAGGAAAAGGTGAAACAAACCTTGGAGGAGCTTCTGCAATGAGGATTGAAATTGTCCAGCTCGAAAACATACGTTCTCACACAGAGTCAACCGTGCCCTTCGCAAGAGGTTTCAACTGTATGGTCGGCGGACTCGGCTGCGGAAAATCCAGCATCCTGTACTCGATAGACTTCGCCTTGTTCGGAGACCCTGTAGGCAGAAGCTTCGAGTATCTGCTGCGAGAAGGCTCAAGCCACGCCAAGGTCACCGTTCAATTCGTTCAAAATGGGAAAAGCTACAAGATATCTCGCGGGCTGAAGAGACGAGGAAAAGGAATAGGCCAAGACTTTGACGAGCTGAAACTCTTCGAAGACGAAAACCTGATATCGAGCGTGAAAAGCGACGCCGTGGCAGAACAAATCAAAGCCATCACAGGCTTGGACAAGGACCTTTTCCGCGAAATAGTCTGGGTTAGACAGGAGCGTCTGAAAGAGCTCTTGGATGCCGCGCCAAGAGAAAGACAAAAACGATTAGACGAACTTTTCGGGCTGTCCGACTACGAAACAGCATGGAGCAACATTGCAGACTACAAGCACCAATATGAAGGAGAAAAAAGTGCCTACGAAAAAGACCCGGATATCGTTAGAATGGAAAAACTAAACAATGAATATAACAAGACCGTCGAGGAATTCTCGCTGATCGAAATCGAACTGCAGGACGCAGCAGGAAAGCTAAGTATAGCGAAAAGGGCGCTGGAAGAAGCTGATTTGAAACTCAGAAAACTTGAAGAGGTGAGAAATCTCGCAGAAGAATTCAAACGGAAAGAAGCTCAAACACGAGCAAACCTCACGAACATCGAGGAAGCATCGACGACATTGGATAAGAGAATTGCAGGCAAGAGAGACAGCATTGAAGATTTGAAGCAACGGGTAACCACAATGGAAGCTCAGATACAGACTCACAAGGCAAGACTGAAAGAGATCGGTGTTTCACCCGACCAACCGGTTGAAGCCTTGAGACAATACATGGCAGTCTCTTTTGACGACCAAATCTCAAGCATGAAAGCGGAACAAGAAGCAACTCTCAGAGGCATGCGGGAAGACCAAAAGAGAATGTCTTCTATGGCGGCTGAAAGTCGCTGTTCACTGTGTCTGCAACCGTTAACAGAAGAATACAAGAACAGCCTAGTGAAGAACATTCAAGAGCAGAACGGCAAGAGACAGCAAGCGGTAAGTCAACTTCAAAAGGAAATTGAGGACCTGCAGCAGACAAAAAGGAAGGCAAACGACGCCTTTTCGAACCTGCAATTGCTCATCCCCAGAGTTGAAGACCTGAGAAACCGCATGAACGAGGAATCTCAATCTCTTGCTGACCTTTCAAGGGAGCTGGAAGAAAGGCGAAGGTTAAGAGAGGATATGCGAGCTCAGCTTGAAGCGGTAGAGGCTGAAATCAGGAAATTTGACACATCCGAGCTTGAAACTGCAAAAGTTCGAAAAGACGAAGCTTCGGATGTGTTCTATCAAGCACAATTGGACTTGCGAACCAAGGAGAACCGCAAAAAGGATTTGAGCAAGCGTTTGGATGAACTGAAAGAGAGGATCGATCAAGCCCAGCAGAAAATTGAGCGCATGGGGAAAATAGCAAAGATTGTGGAAGTCATCGGGAGCATTCGGGACGGATACAGAAGCATCCAGCCCAAGCTGCGGACAGAGTTTGTAAAGGTCCTGAGGAACTTTGTTCAGCAGGTTCTGGACAACCTTGTAAGCGGGGAGGGCCCACTGTTAAGCGTTATGATTGATGAGACTTACACTCCGTATGTGAGAAGCGAAAGCGGTGCTGAGCGTGAAGTTTCATACCTGTCTGGCGGAGAACGAACATTGCTGGCTTTTGCCTATCGTTTGGGATTAGGCCAGCTGATCATGCAGTCTAAGACAGGTCACGGATTAAGCCTGCTCCTTCTTGACGAACCCACAGAGAGCCTTGGCAGAGAAGACGGCTCCATAGATCGATTAGCCGAAGCCATATCGCGTTTCAAAGCTGTGGAGCAGATAATCGCCGTTACGCACAGCGAAGCCTTCGCGGAAAAGGCTGAGCATGTTATAAGGCTTGAGAAAGAGGCCGGTGTGAGCAAGGTTTCAATTGGAAGATGACTCAAAAGCCCCGTTAGCCTTCACAATGGTCTACGCGTACAGAAAACCATGTGCAACGTGTCCGGCGTCTGAGAAGTCGCCCGTGTTTTGGCGTCGTTGTCTGCCGGGCCTCGCTGGGGTTTTGTATTTGGGCACAGTTTTTTTAAGGCGAAATGAAGCAATTGACTAGTGGAGACTGACTATGGGTGAAATGTCCAGAAAGGCCAAACTCTTGGAACCCGTCGATCTTGAGAAGCTCAACATAAAACGAGACCACTATTTTCCCAACGCCTACATAATCGACCTCCCCCTAGATTCCATGCCGGACCATGTTTGGCTGGACATCTTCGAAAGGGAATGGGCAAGAAGCATACATCTGTGGGATAGAAAGCTGTTCGTTATTGGCGACAAGCTTCGGCTGTTAACCACAAAGCATGACATAAAAGACAAGCTCGACTGGGTTAAGAAGGTCATTGAGCAGACAAACAGCGACATTGACGAGTACAATGATAAGGCGCAGGCACGCATAGCCCAAAGAGAGGAACGGATAGGAGAAGAACTGAAGAAACAGACACTTTCAGAAGAGAAAGAACACGTCGAAATGATAAAAGAAACAATAAGGAAGAGCTTCAAAGTCGTCTAGGGCGCTGGCTACGCAAGCACGATCGAAGTCCAGTCAGAGCCTAGAACAGTGCCGCAGTTCACTTTCTGCTTTCAATGATCCCGTCGAGGGCAACCAGAAACCTGCAAGTATCACACATATGGTCTTCCCTCGTTGCATCTTTCTTGCCACACTTAACACACTTGATGCTCTCAACTGTCTTCTGGGTTGGAGAAGGATTCTTGAGCATTCTGCTACCCGAGAACTGCTTTTCAAGAACTTGGAGTTATCAATTATGAATTCAGAATGTAGACTCAAAAGAAGTGCGCCTAGGGAGTTCCCTCTTTCTCAACAACGCTGTTCTCTAGGATGCCGATCTTTTCAATCTCTATCCTTATTGTGTCTCTTGATCGCAGAAAGCTCGGTCGGGGTTTCATGGCGAAGCCTACGCCTGCCGGGGTTCCGGTTGCTATGATGTCGCACGGTTCAAGGGTCATCACTCGGCTCAGGTGATGTATTGTCTCGCAGACGTCGAAAACCATGTTCTTTGTCATGGAGTTTTGGCAAAGTTGGTTGTTCACCCAGGTGCGGATGGACAGGTTTGATGTGTCTTCAAGCTGGTTTTCGGTGGTGATGCATGGTCCAGTCGGAGCGAAGGTGTCGAAGCTTTTCCCCCTAGTCCACTGT
>JALHSY010000073.1 GCA_022865455.1 Candidatus Bathyarchaeota archaeon | reverse complement strand
CCTATTGGCTCGACTATAAAATATTCAATCGGTTCCGCTGCTGCTTTAGCGTACTTCATCCTTGGATGGGGAGCAGCGTATTATCCTATCGGGCTTGCCGTGCTTTTTGTTTTTGTCCTACTTCTGTTGAAAAGATACAGGCGGCGCATTTTACTCTCCTACAGCGTAACCTTCGGATTGGGCCTTTTGATTGCCATAAACGCGCCTTATATCACGACAGGCTACCTTACGACCGCTGCCGTATTGCCAGTGGCAGGGCTATTTGCTCTTCTTTGCCTTTTCGAGATTCTTCCTTACTTGGCCTCGCTAAGAGCAAGGGCAACATTCATGGTGCTGCTCTTGGCAGGATTGGCAGGCTCCTTTGTCTTGCTTTGGCGCTTGGGCCTCATAACAGGCGTTGCCGGGAAGTTTCTTACGGTCATAGACCCATTGGTGCGGGCAGCTTCTCCACTCATAGAGTCCGTGGCTGAACACAGAATATCATCTTGGGGTTCCATGTACTACGATTTTGGCGTAATGATATTATTCTTTGCAGTCAGCTTTTATTTCATCTTAAGAAATCCAACGGATAAGAATTTGTTCCTGATGCTCTTCGGCTTAACATCCCTTTACTTCGGTTCATCAATGGTGCGTCTGCTCCTCCTTTTGGCACCTGCATTCAGCATTCTAGCAGCAGTAGGGACAATAGGAGTCCTGAAACCGTTCATCACATTGTTGAAGGAGCCAAGCAAGATTGTGTCGAAAAAGAAATTCGGTCTGGAACATGTTGGAAAGGAATTCAGCGGAACCGCCGTCTTCATGGTGTTTCTGATTCTGATGACGAACTTCGCCATTTCACCGCAGTCAGGCGGCATACCCAAAGTGCTGAGTCAGGCTTACGCTCCGATGACCATCACTGCGGGCAGTCTTCCAATTTCCACTCAAGAGCCCGTGCGTGAATGGATGGATATGCTGGTTTGGACAAGGAGCAACCTCAATTCAGGCACGGTTGTATGCGCGTGGTGGGATTACGGATATTGGTTAACCCTGCTAGGAAACGTGACGACGCTCGCCGACAACGCTACGATAAACAGCACTCAAATCGAAAACATAGGCTTTATTTTCATGGCGAACGAGACGAAATCGCTGGAAATGCTGAAGCGTTACAATGCAGAATACATTCTTGTATTCACAACCTTGGGTCTAAGCCAGTCGCAGTCTGGCGTTGCCGTGACTGAGGCTCGCTACGGTGACGAGGGAAAATGGATGTGGATGGCAAAAATCTCAGGCCAAGCACACGATCGCTTCGTAAGCAGTAATTTCACGGACGAGAACTCTGCGTGGACCGATGAAACAAAGTTCGGCAGCTTCAACCAGAGCACGTGGATTTGGAGCGATGCAGGCACCAACTCAACAATCTACGCGCTAATGAGTTGGGCGAGACATAAGTGGACATCTGAGTGGGCCTCTCAATACGGCTTGACCGAACCGGAGCCATATGTTGAGCCGCAGTACTTCAAGGAAGCATACATTGCAGGGTTGAGCCTTTCTCCTCAGGACGCACAGAAGTACGGCGGAATCATCCCGCTGGTGTGCCTCTATGAAATCGAGTATCCCACTGAGTAAGGGAAGATAGACGTTGTTCCCGAAAGTCCCTGACCAGCACAAGCCAAACAGGCCTTTAGTTCCCAACGGTTTGGGCGTTATCTATGTTCTCGTCAGCGTCGTATACCTTTTTCTCATGTACTTCTTTGACATCATCAAGGTTTCCAACGGCGTCTCCCCGCCACTTACTTTAGCTGTTTGCATCCTGTTCGGAGGGTTCATGGGCCTGCTTGATGATTGGATGGATTTGCGATGGCGTTACAAGGCTTTCTTTCCGCTAGTAGCTGCCATACCACTGATCTCATTGGCCACAAGACTTGAACTGCGCACTACGATGACGACTTTCTTGTTCGGGACCATAGACTTCGGGGTCTACTACTACTTCATAGTTCTTCCGCTACTGGTGACTATAATCACGAACACTGTGAACCAGCTTGGCGGATTGAACGGTTTGGAAACGGTGTGCCCAGCGATAGTCATGATTGGGTTGATGGTTATCGCGAGGCCGAACGCGGTTCTTCTGTATGGCCCGCTGATCGTTTGGCTTTTGCTCGCCCTTCTCAATTTTCGGGGCAGGGTTTTCGTTGGTAACACGGGCTCATTTGCCATAGGCATGACTTTGGCGTCCTTTGCAGTTATCTCAGATTTGAAAACCGACCTGATTGTGTCTGTGATACCTTACATTTTCAATTCCTCGTTGATTCTGTTGACGTATTTCTTTTCAAGAGCCAAAGCGAAGGTTTCTTTTGATGGAGAAAAGCTGTCTTCAGATCACAGAAGGAGCCTGATTACAGTGATCACCTATCGTCGCCGTTTGACCGAACGCCAAGTGGTTGTGACAATCTCGCTTATGGTGGCTGCTTCAACTCTTGTGACGTACCTGCTTCAGTTGCTGTAGCTGTTTTTCCACTGCGCAACAGTGTACGTAGCGTTGTGCTACACACAAAAGGCAAAAATCGGTTTGGGGCGAGGCTAATTACGGAGGTTATGAAACCAGCGCTAACCATCTGCCTTGTTGATGTGGGGAATCGATTATTTGCCCGGTGTTGAATGTTCCAAGTGTTTCGGTTAAGATAGAGCTTGTCAGTTTAGTAGGCGCTCGAATGGTTGGCAAAGGTGAGGCTGGAGCCGTTAGCTTCGATGCTAAAGTGAAGCTTGAAGAGAGAGAACGTAAGAGCCAAATGGTTGTTGTAGGTTTCAACCTGCTTCTGACGACGAAACCGTGCATTGTCAAGTTCGAAGTTGAAGGCACCGCAACCTTAACGGGCAAGGATGAAGAGATACGCAAAGCCCTAGAAGTTGATCCCGAGTCGAAAGTGCCTCACATCCTTCGTAGAATTTACCAGCATGCATTCACGGCCATGTACCTCATGTCAACCATCTTGAACGTGCCTCCTCCCCCGCAAGACTTGCTCTACCCCAACGAAGAGGGTGCTCTTCCCGAAGGAGTGAGCGTGGAGGTCGGCGCAGAGAAGGCAGAAGCGGCGGAAGGCGTGACCATTGTGGCCGACACGAGAACGAAGGAGACAACCGAGGCCACTGCCACAAACAAGTAGGCTTCGAGTAACCTTTAATAGTCAAGAATTGTTGTGCATAGCAAGTGTTGGCGGGTGAGTGGGCCTCCACCCGTTCCGCCATTACAAACCCCGGGAGTTGGAGGTGAAAGAGTGAAGTTTGACACTAGAGACTTGGCCTTGACAGCAGTCTGCGCAAGCTTGTATGCAGCAATCAACATTGTCCAAACATCAATGGGCGGACCAATAACATACGGACCAATTCAGCTGAGGCTTGCTGACTGCCTGATTCCTTTGTCAGCGTTGTTCGGATGGCCACTCATCTTAGGAGTCACGGTCGGTTGTTTCAGTAACGCATATTATTGGCTTGATCCCGCCGACGTTGTTGTGGGGCCACTGGTCAATCTTTTAGCCGCACTTTTGATATTCTTGCTGAGAAGGCATCGGGTTGTCGCATGCGTTTCTGGAGGTTTGACGGTAGGCATCCCGATAGGCTTATACCTTTACTACTTGTTTCTGCATGGCAATCCAGCCATTCAACAAGCGCCTGATTTCGCTGGAACATCATTACCAGTGTGGAGCGCCTTTGTCATTAGCCTTTCAATCAGCAGCCTTATCACCATCTCCATCATAGGATACGTCCTTCTGAGCGCCCTATCGAGACCAGAGATCATTGAGCCTTTGAAATCGCATGGACTGAAAGTCACAGCGCAAGAGAAATGATGTTCACATGAAACGTTCCAGTTTTGTCAACCCTATTATTTCATCAAAATCCAGCCCTAGAGCGTCCAGAACTTGGTCGAATGTCGAATGCAGGTAGGCTACGTACTTGTCAACGTCAACCTCATTTTTGGTGGCTAACTCCACAGGCTTGACGTGCGGGTCTTTAACAACCTTTACGAAGCTTATCAGGTCGCCGGCTCTGATGTCCTTCAACATCTTTGCTGCTTTGACGTGTTGAGGTGTCGTTTTCTTGTAGTTTTCAAGCTCCTCGCCCAGAACCACATTGAATGCTAGTTCGCTCATGTTTTCCCACTCTCTTCTTTTCAATCGCATGTAGCAGTCTCTGACGATTTCTCCTATGTCTTTTTTCGCATTTTCGAAGTCTGCTGGGGTCTTCACCATTGCCAAGCGTTCTTTCATTCTATTGAAGGCTTTCTTGATGAATATGGGGATGTGTTTTTTCTTGCCTGTTAGTCCTTTGACGTCGACGCTTCCGTCCTCCAAGACACCTAGGTAGTTCTTCTTGCGTGAGCTGAAAACTGCGTATCTGTAGACCTTGTCTACGTCCAGGCCCATTTTCAGTTCGTGTTCTGTCCAGTGTGCCAGTTCGTCGGTTTGCTGTTTTGAGGGGTTCTTGAGGAAGAGGCTGTCTGTGTCGCCGTAGAGCACTTGGATGTTGAGTTGTTCGGCTTTGTTGAGGAT
>JALHSY010000072.1 GCA_022865455.1 Candidatus Bathyarchaeota archaeon | reverse complement strand
CCGCCAACGTTGACGAAGAGAAATATACATTTCAGCAGCCAAGAGCTCAAACACTTGACGATAGCGGCACTGCTCGTCATGGGCGTTGCAGTATCTATGGGTTTCTTCTCGAATTTTTTCAGAAGCAACTACGCCTTGGATTACGCTATGCTAGCTGCTTTTACAATAGCACTAACGGCATCATTCTTCATACACGAAATAGCCCACAAGGTGATTGCGCAGAGAGAAGGATTCTGGGCAGAGTTCAGGCTGACCTTCACAGGCGCAATTTTGACCTTGCTATCTGTGGTCTCACCGCTGTTCAAGGTGATATCCCCTGGCGCGGTCATGGTGGCCGGATTTGCTGACAGGAAACCAATGGGTAAGATATCTGTCGCAGGACCAGTGACAAACATCGTGCTTTCTGCACTGTTCATGGCAGGCGGATTAGTTTCGACTCCATATGCTCATGTACTTTTGCTCGCAGCTGCCTTTAACGCGTGGATAACCGTTTTCAACTTGATCCCGTTTGGGATACTTGACGGCTACAAGATTTTCATGTGGGACAAAAAGATTTGGGCTCTGGCTTTCATTCCGAGCCTAGTTCTGACGATCTGTTCATACTTGCTCGTATGGCCTCTCTTGTGAGCAAAACTATATATGTTTTAGAAATGAAAATAGGACGTGGGCCCAAGGACGACTTTTCAGTGAGTGTAAATGGTTAACAGAGACAGGCATGACATTACGTTCGAGATGTTGAAGAAGGCAAAGTCTGGAAAGAACAAGACAGAATTGATGAGAGACGTTAACCTTTCATACTCGCTCGCAAAACGATACTTGAATGTGCTGATCAGTAAGGGCCTTCTAGAAACCGATGAAAAACATCGTTTCAAGACGACCAAGGAAGGCTTAGTCTTCTTGAAGAAGTGCGAAGCGTGTCCGTTATTCAAGTGGATACATGAAAAATAGCTTTTTCTGTCCGTCTAGAGAAGCTCTATGGTCACGTGCACTTCTTCTGGGACGCGGATTCTCATGATGCGCCTCATCACACGTTCTTCAGCGTCAATGTCAATAAGCCGCTTGTGAATCCTCATTTCCCACCTGTCCCACGTTGAGGTTCCTTCGCCGCAAGGCGACTTCAAAACTGGAACCTTAAGTCTCTTTGTTGGCATAGGAACGGGGCCGGTCAGTTTGACTCCTGTCTTCTGGGCGATCGCTTTCAGCTCTTCACATACTTCTTCGAGTTTCATGTAGTCCGTGCTCGTTAAGCGTATTCTTGCTTTTCTAGCCATCCATCATCTTTCCTGATTTGTCGTCCGACAGGTTTATTGGGTATTTACCTTAGACAATTAACCGTAAATAAAAACCTATCGAAACAAATAGTACCAACAAAAACCACATTAGCTAGGAAGGGACACATAAAACATGAAGTTGAAGGCCAGAGGCATACTGTTCGATTTGGACGGCACAATAGTGGACTCAAAGGAGGCATATTTTGAAGCGGCGAGGACGGCCTTCGCGGCAATGGGAAAAGAGACAGTCAACGTCAAAGTAATGACCGAAATTCCGAAAAGGCTTGAGCAGAACTTGCCGATCAACGACCTGATCAATGGGACTGACGTGAAGAGATTCCTGCAAATCTATCTTAAAGCCTATTACGACGCCACTGCTTCAAGGGCAAGACCGTTTCCGAACGTTGAGAATACTCTGAAGAAGCTTTCGGAAAAAGCGAAGTTGGCACTAACCACCAGACGCCACGTTCCTACGAAGGAGGTGATCAGGCAGCTGGAGGGGTTTGGCCTGGCAAAATACTTCCAGAAAGTGGTAACCGCCCTTGACACGTTGAATCCGAAACCCTCTCCCGAAGCGCTTCTGGAGTGTTCTAAGCAATTGAAAGTGGAAGCATATGAATGCGTGGTTGTCGGGGACTCTGTCGTCGACATAAGAGCTGGAAAGAACGCTGGAGCCAAGACGGTTGCAGTCCTATCTGGAATATTCTCTCGCGAGGAATTGGAGAAGGAGAAACCCGATTTAATTCTTGAGAGCGTCAAGGAATTGCCAGATTTCATTGAATAAAGCCCGAAAAAGGCTCTTAGAATATTTCTAAAACCGCAATATAGCTGAAAATTATCGAAAAGAGTTATAGAAGCCATTACGAATAAAGCTTAATTAAAACTTCACAGTCTTGTTTTAGTTGGAGAAGGCTTCGAGACGGGAGTACCTATGAACTTCATTGAGATCCTGTTGTCTGAAAAGCTCAAAGACAAAAACCCGATGCTGGACGTTTTGGGCTCAGACCGCAAGGTACTCCAAATAGCATGTCAAGACCTGACGAACTATCTTAAGGTTCACTGGGACCTTGTTGGGAAAGAAGCAAACGAGTGCGAACTTGTGGAGAAACTGGAAAGCTTCTTCAACGAAAACCCAACTGAGCTGGACGAGTTCTTGAGCATCTGGACGGGGATATGGCTGAGGAAGTGGAAAGAACGGGTGAAGCTGCTCATAGGCAACGAGAACACGAAAAGATGGAACAAGGTCACGAAGATACTTGACAACGCTGAGCCTCTGTGGAAAAAGCTTTCGAACAAACAGGAAATGCAGGAAGTAATAACGTCGACCCTCATCAAGAACGGAGAGATCTGCGGCACATCAATTCTTGCGGAGAACCTTCTGAAGATGGAGCTAGGCGACGAAAAGAGCAAAGAATACGTTAACGAAAAAGAACAAGCGCTGAGCGTCATGAATAACACCTTGAGGAAGGCAAGAGAACTAGCTCAAAGCAAGGGACCGCTGATTTTCGTTAAGGTCGACAAGGGATATTACAATACCGCATAGCTTGTGATAACACACTTGACTTAGGCACCAAAGCGGTAAGCATGAAAAACTTTAGTTGTGATAAGACGCATTATCAACAAAACACCATTGTTTATATGGTCTTCTATCTACTACGCGTGAAGATTTGGACACCTTTATTATATATATATTATAAGGTGGGCAGTGTAAAAATAAATACGTGTCAAATTCTATGGGGAAACAGCAATAGGGATTGTTTCATGCCTCAATTCGCCTTCTATATGTTCCTTAAGCCTCGGCTGCGCATCTAAGCAAGCTACATGATAGTAGCTGATGTTTCCGTTCTTGAACAATCCGCGATAGCACACTTCACCTATGGCTATGTAAAAATAATGGGCTTGAATGACCCTTCGTTGAAGTTGCATCCCAACGGTGTAGCGTACTCTTTTGGCGTTGTTGACGATGGCAAGCGTGACGCTGCATCTGTTACAGTAGGGCCTATGAGCATGGTTCACACCTTGATACTTGGCTGCGTACTCGTCTATCAACGCTTGAGTCATGACGACCTTGGGTATTTGCATACGCCTACTAGGTGTTTAATGCTTAAGTTTCTTGTGCATATACTTTAACTCGTCACTTCGCCATTTTGCTTCTGCATGGCAATAGCGACATAAGAGAACGAAGTCTTCTTTAGGCAACTTGCCACTAAGAATTGATTCTAGCTCTTGAACTGTTGCTTTCTTCAGTGTGTCCTTTCGATAGACCTCCAGGAAATCGCTATGTTTCTTCATGTTTTTTACACCGTCCCATTGAAGAAAAAGAGGGGGATTGATAAGAGCCTTTTCATAGCTAGACAAAACCCATGTCGAAGCTGATATGCGCTTCATAGTAGCCTGCCTGAGTCACATATTCTAGCCAGGGAACGATTGTCACTTGCAAGCCGAAGCCGATAGGTCCACCCGATTGATAACCCGGGTCTTTCCACATTAGTTGTGTCTTGTCCATCACGTGGTAGCCTGATATGTCAAAAGGCTGTCCTAGCAGCTCTATAACGCCACTTCCTGAACCCCAGTAAACCCTAAAGTATTGTCCAGTGCAGTTCATAATCAAGCCGGTAGCGTTGCTCACGAATGTTGTGTTCAGCCAAATAGCGTTGTAGTTTTCCGAGTAGATTGTTATGGTTGCTTGGTGGTTCACGTCTAGGGCCGTTGCAACTGCTTTCGTCCGATAGTTTTCATATCCGTACAGAAGCAGCTCGCCACTGATTCCTACCACGTTGAAGGCGACTTGGACTTCACGATGCCAATAAACCGTTGTGGCAGCGTAGACACCGGCGAAGCATAGAATCATGGCGATTGCGCCGATTAGGGCTTTCTTGATGCCGATTCTAAGTTTTTCCATTTCTGTTCAAACACCTTGCTGAAGACACACTTCAGCGTATGACAAGTTCATACGGTTAGGCTAATAACGCTTTATGTCATGCACTAGCATATGATATGAACATAAAAGTTCTTAAAACAGTGGATAACCATTATACGCTTGTGCAGAAGTATGACAGCGAACGACATGGCCAAGAAACGAGTAACCATAAGCATCAGTCCAGAAGTTTTGAAGTGGCTAGACGATCAGGTAAAGCAGCGAAACTATAAGGACCGTAGCCACGCGGTTGAAAAGCTAGTCTATGACAGGATGCAACGCGCAAACCTTCCATGAAAACTTCGTCAATGCAAAAGCGAAAGCCAGCATTTTATGTGATAGCAAGAAGAACTTGTCCCATGAACTTCATCACCAATCTTCAACTCGATTCCACATACTGCACATTCAGTTTTTGAACGGCCCCTTTTGCTTCTAGGACCGCAAGAATGTCGAACCCAATAATTTTTCAGGTATGTCAAGTGCTGCCGATTCAAAACGAACACTTCAGGACGCTTAGGAGTCATGGCCGCTCAGCCCCCCCCCCCCATTCGTTACCGAGTTACTGAGTTTACCGAGTTCCCCGTGTGTGTAGGCCTCTTTAGTCCATGCTTTTCCTCTGTTTTTCTCTGTTTTGTCCATGCTTTTCAAGGCTACACACCCTCGGAACTTAGTAAACTCGGTAACTTAGTAACGAGTTCATAACCGTATTTCTTGGCTACTCTTCGAAGTTTTTCGTGGTTGAAAAGGTAGGCCTTAGTCGAAATCCAGTTGCCTTCAGAGTCTTTTTCTCTTGTGACTTTTGTTTCTCCGCTAAGTATCTCTCTGAGCCTGTAGCCTATCCTGTTCTTCGTGACTGTGAAGAAATCGCTAGTATCCATCTCGTTAGGCTTGTTCTCATTCAATTTGCCGTTTAATTCAGAAACTAGCTCTAGCCATATCCTTTTAAACGGTAAAGACTCGATCTGAACTTCAGCCTCATTATAGAGGTCTATGACAACCTTAACGATTTTGCCTTCTAAAGTGTCTTGCCTTCCTCTTAGCCGCGCTTTCCTCTGTTCATCAACGAAATTATAGAGGCCATTGTAAAGAGGCAGCCCGCTTGTTATCTGTAGAATAGGCTTCCACAGTTCTTTGAGCCTACCCTTCACAGAGAGTTCAACATCAGGCAGTTCTGAGCCGCGAGTCATCATTCGCCATTTTAGAAGCATGTTTCTAAGGTTCTGCATACGTGTTTTATCTTCCCTCGACAGGTCAGCCCATTCTTTCGGCGGCAAGCCTTCAACCATAGCGATAAAGAGGAATCTCTCGTTAAATCCCTTCATTGGCGAGATTTGTTCCCCAGCGCATGCTTTGAAACAGAAGGTCCGATAATACTTGATTATCCTATCGAAAGCAGTCATTAATGTCCTAGGCACTACAGCTCCCTGCTTATACCCAGCCTTGTAAATCTTGAGCTTATCCGTGTCCTCTTGAATCCCCTGAATTTCATCTTCAAGGATGCAGCCTTGCCCATCAGAATCTTCTAGGTAGCCATAGAGGTCTGCTGAAGGAATGGTTATGCCAAACATGGGCCTATAGCATAGGTTCTGTAGGACCTGCATGACTGTTGTTTTTCCGCTTTCATTGTCACCATATAGAAAGAGGTATGGAACAGTCTGTAGTTTTTCTTGCTGATAAGTCAACAGCACACATGCGGTTAACACATCCTTCCAAATTGGCTCTACATCTACCCAAGTTTCAAACTCGCTTCTGATCAGCCGGGCTAATTCCCCTAGGCTCGGTATTGGATCTTCAATGCAGCCATAGGCTTCATATGGAATATTCTGGCGTTCTTTCGGGCTAAATGTTTCCTCGTTTACCTCTATTGTTTCAACTAAACTGAAGGTTCCACCATTCAGCTTCAGGAAAAGAGGTTTTCCATTGTCATAGATAGTTTCGTAACATCCTTCAGTTAGTATGCCCGAGTCCTTCAGTTTCTTCCGTGTTTTGTTGCTTGTTTTTGGTTGTGTTCTCTTCGTTTCTATACAGTTCTCTTGACACTCAGGATAACAATAACCATACTCCTTTATGGTTTCTTGCCTTGCCGTTTTCGACGGATCAGCACTTTCAACCTGAACAAGACATTTATCATGGTTATAGTCGTCTTGACTTTTGAAAAGCTGCACTATGTCCTCGTTTGAGTAGCCAGCTCGCTTGTATTCTGACGCTATGGCTAAACGCATAAGATGGTCTATGTGGCTGTCCCGGGCTAGGGCCTCTCTGCAACAAAACCTTACTCTGTTGTTCTCTAGTCTCGGTTTCGCGTGGCCACCTAACTTTTCAGCTAGGCCCTCGAAAACCTCTTTTATATCGTCTATTTCAGTTGGCAGGTTATCGTTGACCTTCACGTAGTCTTTTGAAGGCCACATCAAGCATAGGTTACCTTTCCCCAGAAGCTCAATGTCCAGGTCGTGACGTTTCTTTCCTCTAGCGTTGACTCGGGACCAGTAAATGAAGTGGTGGCCACCTCTAGGGGTTCTCTCGGTTTGGGTGACTCGTAGAAGGTTCGGGTCGAAATCTGGGTTATCCGTATCAATAGGCGTGAAGTAAAGACCGTTTATGCCTTGAACGCCGCACACAACAGCGAACCTTTCAGCGTTCAGCCAGGGCAAACCGTCAAATTCTTGTCTTGTCTGTCTCTGTGTCTCCCATTGTTTCCACGTATGAAGAGCGTCTTTCTTTCCGTCTTGTAAAACAGTCATAAGCACAATGCTAAGGCCTTGGTTCCAATAGGCTTCAGCTGTAGCCTTCAGCGTTTCAGCCATGCTTCAGAGCCTACCTTTTGCTTTTAATTACGTTCCTGAGCACCCGGACCTCTTCTAAGGCATTTTCAACTTGAACCAAAATCATTAGAAGGGCCTTGCGATCCACCAAAATCTTGTCTTCACTCATGGCCTGGGCCTTCCAACAACCTTTTCAATGCTTCACGGATCAGCGCGCTTTTGTTCTTGAATTTACGTGCTAGTATAAGGTCGGTCATTTGCACAACGTAACCGCTTGGAACTCGGGCTATCACGATTTGGTCTTGTTCTCTCATTTTACATCGTGTGATAAACGCTTAATAGGTCATACATATGTATTATATTCTAATAGTTAGTATAGAAAACAATGTTGAAAAGGGTGAAACCATGTTGAAACCTACACAAGAATCCTATATAGAAGGTGAACGCTTTGGCAAAGGGATATGAGGGGCGCAAGAAACAAGTAAATTATAATCTGACAGATGAAACGAAGAAAGTCTATACTGACATGGCTGAAGGTGTTGGTATTAGCACAAGTGAAATGTTCCGTAGGGTTGCCAACCTTGCCAAGCCTATTGGTGAAGAACTGAAAAATTTGAATGAACTGGCCCAACAGAAGAAACTTACCGCTAAGCAGACTAAACGTGCTGTTTCTAATATGTTCAGAGCTATTGCAGATGAGCTAGATGATAGAAAAAGGTAGGGAAAGCTAGGCCTTTTGGTCTAGCAGCTCTTTCAGCATTTTCCTTGTGGCTTCAAACTGGGTTTCCAGACTGTTCAGCCTAGCCTCATACATCGCGGTTTTAGACTGTTCCGTCTCGAGCTGTTGGCGTAGCTTACTCACTTCGCTTTTGGGTATCTCTCTGCTGAAGTTGCAGCGTTGATATTCCTTCTGCATGGCTTCAACGTCCTTACCATCGAAGTACGCTTGCCGAGAACCCTTCAAAACGTGGCCCATGAACTGCTCTTTTGAATCATCGTCAATGTCGGATTGACGAACAACCTTTCTAAACGATTTTCTTATGCTGTGAGTCCAGATAGTTTCAGGGTTTAGGCCAGCTTTTCGGCAACAGTTTTTCACAATGCGAAGGACATACGACTGTGAAATCGCTTCATGTCCACTCGTACTGAATAAAGGCGCGTCCTTCTTGAGCTGCTTGTGAGCCAATGCTATGTAACGCTTCAGGGTTTCCGCGCCTTCACCATTCAGGAACGTGTAGTAAAACGGTATGTCTCTGCTTCGAAGCTTGTGGTCTAGGTCGCCAGTCACCTTCAATGCTATCACTTCCTTGTCTAGCTGATCCGCTACGTCTCTAAGTTTCAGGTGTTGAATAACATTCACTCTTACCCCAGTCTGGAAAAGGAAATGTAGTATCGCCTTGTCTCTCAATGAGCTAGCCATATCGATTAGTTGATAGGCTTCTGTCTTGTTGGGTATGTGTTCATTGATTCCGCGTGTGCTCAGGCCCACGTGTAAAGCGTGTTTTCCGCCTCTCGTACTGTCGAAGGGTAATGCTTCACCGTTCTTGTTGCGGTAAAAACTTTTGAGTGCAGCCATAACCGTACTGGCTACGCTTGGGTTGCTTGCGGTCTTAGTGCTTATGAACTTCCAAGCCAGGTCCCGGGCCTTAAACTTGTCCAGGTCTCGCCACTCTTCAGGACTGATAGCCAGCTCATCACAGAAGGTTCTAAGTTCTCTGGCAAAGATTCTCTTTGTGTTCTCAGGTCTATCCTTGAGCCACGCCTTAACGTCTGGGTGCTGCTCCATGAACTGCTCGTACTCTTTCATTTTAGTTCACAAGAATACTTACCGTGTCTGTGTACTTATCTCTTGTGGTACGGGATATTATCAATCAACGCAATAGACGAACAAGCGCTTCAGCGCACTCTTTCTCTGTGAACGTTCTTAGTCTGCCACGAATAAGTCCTGATGGCTGCGGTTTCGCCGTAGCCGCAGGCCGCACATCGTTTCTTTCTCAGGTTGTACGCTCTCCTTCCGCATCGCCTGCACTTGATATGAACTGGCTTGCCGGCGCGTTTGCCGAAGGAGGGCGTTCCCTTTCCCAAAAGTTGTCACCTTGGCGGCGGCGAAATCAGAACAACGTTGTCGCCGCGGACGATTATCATGCCCAACTTTCTCACATTATCGGAAGCTGTGTTGTCTTCAGTCTCTTCCAGAACCAAGTTCAGGTGCTGGTCGAATCCCTTCAGTTTGCCGCGTAGACTCTTTCCGCCCTTCAGTCGTACGAGCACGATTTTTCCGAGGTTCTGCTCAAGGATTTCAGTTGTCATTTCGCTCATTTTTGAACCCTCAAACCTATGCTTTCACGCCTTTTATATTAAACTTACACATTTAAACCTATCTAAGAGAGGCACACCATGCCGGAAAAGTACAGAAGATACTTTCTGAAAGAAAGAGAGGCAAAAGCACTCATTAGAGAGGCTTCGGAAAGATTCGGGCTTGACTTGGAACAATTCTTCAAGCGTAAGGTTGACCTTGAGGTCGTTGAAACCGATTTTGCAGAAATCTTCCTGTTGAATGATAAACCGATCTTGGCCAAGAAGGAAAAGAGCATTTATCCAACCCTAATTTTCAACGAGTATCTTACCATAGCCCCAAAAGCTGTTGTCGACAT